>PWMZ01000040.1 GCA_003559065.1 Candidatus Nealsoniibacteriota bacterium | reverse complement strand
ATACTTACCTTACAACCCCAAAATAAATTTTGGTTTAGGCTCTTCCTTTTTCGCTCGCCGCTACTAAAGGAATAAACAATTGTTCTCTTTTCCTCCGCTTACTGAGATGTTTCACTTCAGCGGGTTCGTTTTACAATAAATAACAATTTATTGTAATAATGTAGGGTTACTACATTGGGTTTCCCCATTCAGAAATCTCCGGATCAAAGGTTGCTAACCACCTCCCCGAAGCTTTTCGCAGGCACGCCACGTCTTTCATCACCTCGATATCCCAAGGCATCCTCCATTTGCTTATAAACTGGCAATTTTATTACTTCTGTCTCTTAAGACAAGAAGCTCGGTTGATAATTGATAATCACTATTTCAAAGAACTTTCCTTCCAATAAAAAACCGCTTTTAAAAGCGGGTTTTCAACATTTTAAAAATGCTAAAACTATCCGCCTTTTTCCAGTATTTCTTTCTTTTCCATACACTAAACAGTGTAACAAATTTTTGAAACTTGTCAATAGCAAAAGCCCCGGTAAAAACCGGGGCTTCTTCTTTTCTGAAAATTTTATTTATTGCTCTAGTTTACTTTTGATGTCTTGAATAATTTCAGTAGCAATTTCTTTTCCTCCCAAACCAAAAGCTAGTCCTCCAGCAATAACCAATAAAGCTACAAGGCCGGTAAACAGGGTGTGTATTAATTCAGGGACAACGCCTAATTGGGATAAAATTGCTAAAATAGCAAATATCCAAATGGCCCATTTAGCAACCATCCCTATTATATTTCCATAGCCTGCCTTGATACCTTCGGTTGAAGCCTTGATAACTTTTTCTAAAAGATCGGCTATAATAACGGCAACAATAAAAATAAAGGCTGCCACTATTACGTTCGGTAAATAAGCAACAACGTCACTTAGAAACTGGGAAAATTCCGGAAAACCAAGAATATCTATCGCTGCAGCTAAAAAAACAATGGCTATTATCCATTTAAAAATGACTCCAATAAAGCCGGAAAAATCAATTTTTAAATCTGCTTTTTCTAGGGCTTTTTTAAAACTATTAGCTTCCATCGCCTGGTTAAGCCTTAGCTTTCTTAAAACTTCAGCAATTAATTTGCCAATGCCGGCAGCAATTAACCAACCAATTAGAAAAACAATTAGAGCCCCTATAAGTCTTGGAAGGAATTCAATCAATCCCACCCAAAGCTCGGAAAGAGCGGTTATGGTTAATTCATACCAATCAATAAATGGTTCTGGAATTGTGTTCATATTTTTTTATAATTAATATTTTTTCGACCTTTGTTTAAATTATATCATTTTAAAATTACAATACAATGGACCCGGTGGGAATCGAACCCACAACCTCCTCATTGCAAATGAGGCATTCTACCGTTGAACTACAGGCCCCAAACATTATTTAAAGATATCATATCTTTTATCAAAATACAAATAAAAAAGGCTTGCCATTGGCAAGCCCGTTAGAGCTATAACAACTGAATCATCTTTTTAAACAATTCAGTTTTATCTTCAAAAAAAGCCCTTACCTCGTTTCCAACTTTTACTTCAAAAGCTGGAACTTGGTATTTTCTAAGAGGTCTATTTAGCCTCTCAAAGTCAGGTGCATAAATCGTAATGTTCCCGCTTACATTTTCGGGGCCAACCCAGCTTCTGACGTACTTGCCGGTTGGAATTTCAAACTTGCCAGATTGTAAATTGAATATTAAAGAGGTGTCAGTAATTCTCCCCAGATTGTAATATTCATTTAAGGTATAGTCTGAAAGCTCCGCGTCTTTTCCAAACTCAAGTCGCCCCGAAAAAATCTCATGTCTTTCTATCACAAGAATAAGTTGACCGGATTTAAGACTTTTTTCTAATTCTTGATAATTTTCTACTACCTCCTTGACCAAACTATCATGACACATGATAGCGAAATCAAGAATTTTATCATTGGTGCTTTCGCCATTTTCAATTCTTGCCTGCAATTCTTCTTTTTTTTGCGTCGCTTTTCTTCTTTTTTCCCAGATCTCCTCTTGCTGAGAATTTAACTGAGTATTCAAACCAACTAAATCAATCGCTCCCGAATACAATTCATGAGACATTTTTTCTACCTCCACTGAAGTTATTTTAAAGAACCAACTAACATTGGGCACGGTAGGAATTGAACCTACTACCTCTTCTTTATCAGAGAAGCGTTCTACCAGTGAACTACGTGCCCTTTCGTTTTGAATTATCATATCAAATAATAAGAAGGGTGTCAAAACAAAAACCCCTTTTACGGGGTTTCATTTAGATTCTTTAGAGTTATCCTGACTCAAAATATACAGTTTCAAAATTGATTTAAGAATTCTCATAAATCAATTAAGGTCAACACTTTTATTTAGATATGATCCACGGACAGCTTCCGCTACCCGTGCCTTGTTCATGTTTTTCCCTATATCGCTATAGAGCATGGACTATATCACCATCCTCTCTTTGAGGAGCTCGGCGTGTAGTCTCTGGGGGGTCACTAGGACTTCCCTGCTGATTATCTGCACTAGAAACATTTTTACTCATGTTAATTTATTATAACATAAGTAGCCCTAGATACACAGACTTTCCAGCATATAGCCAAGTTTTTTCTCAAAAATTACTCTTCAAGAGTCGCAACTTTCTTACGACTTCACCCCTCTTACTGAATCTGCCTTAAATCTACTAATGTAGGTCTTCGGGCATTCCCAGCTCGCTTGGTGTGACGGGCGAATGTTTTCTGGAAACACAGAATTTACGTTCCCACCGTACATGCAGATTTCCCGCATACGGCGAGTTCTAATGCATTTTTTGTTTTAAGTTATATATTCTTACCAATCCTTTTTCTGTTAAATGCTCTTTCTCTTCCAGTCTTTTTAAAATATCGCAAAATATTTTAAAATCTCTTTTTTTAGAAAGCATCCTAGGTTGATTTTTTCTAAAAAAAGGAATAATAACTTTCTTCAAATCCTTATAATTGGCTACTTCATAACGATAACAATTCTGATGATTTTTTCTTTTATCTTTTTGGAAATATATATTTCCGCATTTAAAAAATTCTTTTAATTCATCCAGAATCTTCTTGTCTTTTTCGTTAAGCTTTAGGTAAAATCTCGGCTCTACTTTCGATCGTCTTTTTACCTTCTTCTTTTCGAAAGGATTTTTTACATAAACTGTAAAACTTCCTTCTCCATCTACTAAGCCAATAATGTAATTAGAATTTAACATTGCACTAGAAAGGATTCTTCCCAATAACCTATTGGTACTATAATCCAGCTGACTTCTAATATGACGTTAGTTTCATTTTATCACATTAGATCTCCCTGGGTCAATGTATTAACTATTCCCAACATTCTAAATTAGGTTTTTAAACGACCTTCTCCATGCTCACCACCCAACCATGGATCGGCCACCTTTATAATTTAGACTATTGTTTGTCTTCAGATCCTCCGCTATTTTGATCGCTCAAAATAACTATCTTTCGACTACGTTTCATTTTTAAATGAAAGAGAAGATTTTAACTTCTTAGTTTATATATCTGCCAGGCGCGTTTATTGGTGAGTACAAGCTTCAGGAACATATTCATCGCTACATAGCTGATTAGCGATTACTAGCGATTCCAGCTTCACGAGGTCGAATTGCAGACCTCGATCCGAACTGAGAGATTGTTTGATGAGATTATCTTCGCTTTGCAACTTCGCTCATTGTCAATCCCATTGTATCATGTGTGCAGCCCAAAACATCAAAGGGTCATGCTGATTTGGCGTCATCCTCACCTTCCTCCCGATTATCTCGGGCAGTTCTCTATGACACTTAAAACATAGAGTGAGGGTTGCGCATGTTACCCCATTTAAGGGTGCGCCTCACGGTACATGCTGACGACCGTGTCAATCTATTATTACTAATAGCACGGACTATACCATCACCCCTTAAATATTTTAAGGGGGATCGACGTATTAGCTTTCTGGATAGAAAGCTCCAGTTGTTTATACCCTAGTCACAACTAAGTCTCTACGGGGAACAAATACTACTTTCTATATCTAAGCCTATAAGGGCTTATAAGTTTAAGAAATTTTGTTGCTTCTAATCACGAAATGTATATAACATACGTTTTTGCATCCTTATAGTAATATAAGGAAGGAGAAAAATTAATCGTTTTTAATAGACTAATATCTTTTTCGGCTTCTCCCTTATAACCATATACTATTCTTAAATCACTTCTCTCATCTTTAGCAACACTCCCGTCTCCATCAAAACGTCCTGCAAAATAAGCCGCTAAATTATTTTTATTAAGAAGCGATTCGGAAACTAAACGTGCTTTCTTAAATAACCGCTTCTTTTATGAGCACTTCATCAACACTTGTAAGTCCAATACTTGAAGATCGATAGTAACCGTCTGCACACCATAACCCAAAAATGTAAATATTTCTTTTGTCCTTAAAGATAGAGAAAGTAGTATTTGTTCTTCCCACGGGATTACCCATTACCTTAATTATAGCATAATTTTAGCATTTGGGCTTCCCCGTTATGAGTCGATTTTTCAATTCTAGATTACTCTAGAATGGGTCGAAAATTCAACCATGCAACACCTGGACTAGTGTCCTTGTAAGAAGCTCCGTATCTCTACAGAGTTTCACTAGTCTGTCAAGTCTTGGTAAGGTTCCTCGTTTATTATCGAATTAAGCCACATGATCCACCGCTTGTGTAAAGCCCCGTCTATTTCTTTGAGTTTTAACCTTGCGATCGTACTTCCCAGGCGGGATACTTAACGCGTTAGCTTCGCCACTTGAAGGGTCGACACTTCAAATAGCTAGTATCCATCGTTTACGGCGTGGAATACCGAGGTATCTAATCTCGTTCTATACCCACGCTTTCGTTCCTCAGCGTCAGGATCGTCCCAGCTGAATGCCTTCGCTTTTGGTATTCCGGTCAATATCAACGGATGTCACCCCTACACTGACCGTTCTATCAGCCTCTAACGTCCTCAATTTAAATAGTTTCTTTAGCATTTTTATGGGTAAGCCATAAAACTTTAACCAAAGACCCATTTAATCGCCTACGAACTCTTTACGCCCAATAATTCCGGATAACGCTTAGGGATTCTGTATTACCGCTCCTGCTGGCACAGAATTAGGACCCCTTTATTCTTGGAGTACTGTCAATTACAAAGTAACTTCTTCCTCCAAAAAAGCTTTTTACACCCCGAAGGGCTTCTTCAAGCACGCGGCGTCGCTCGATCAGGCTTTCGCCCATTGTCGAAGATTCTCGACTGCTGCCTCCCGTAGGAGTGAGGCCCGTGTGTCAGTGCCTCTGTTGGGGGTCACACTCTCATGTCCCCTATCCGTCATAGCCTTGGTAAGCCGTTACCTTACCAACAAGCTGATAGACCGCAGACCTTTCATTAACCGGTCGAAACCTTTACTCAATAAAATTGAGACTATCATGAATTAGCCAACTTTTCAGTTGGTTATACATGAGTTAACGGTAAGTATCTACGTGTTACTAACCCATCTGCCACTGTCAAAAACATAAATGCTTTTGACCGTTCGACTTGCATGCCTTATCCACGCCGCTAGCGTTCATCCTGAGCTAGAATCAAACTCTCAAAATATAGTCAGGACAACTCTAAAAAATCTAAATTTCAAAGAACATATTTCCATTATATTTATTTTGAACAAAATGTCAAATAAAAGGGCTGTTTTTATATTCCCAATTTTTAATAAATGAAGAATATCTTTCTTCTAAGTTTAGATATTCTTTTTTTAAAATTAAGATTAATTTAATATCTGGATATAATTTTCTGAATTTTTTGTCTCTTATTCTAGAATATTCCGATAAAAAATTCTTAATTTCTACATATGTATCACTACTAATTAAATAAAAGTCTGGAGTATAGTTTTGTGTTTTTAAATCAAATGTTTTTGGCTGATGCTCCCAATCAATAGACAAATAATCAAGCAAACGAGCATAATTTGCCTCCCAACGACTATAAAAATATATTTCGTTACTAATATCTTTGCGAATTCCGGCTTTTCCACGTGCAGCTTTGGGCGAGGTCGGTTTTTTACCCATCACTACCATATGACATTTATTACTACAATACTTTCTTTTCTGCCAACGTTCAGTTAAAAAAATTTTTTTACATTTAGAATTAGCACAAACGACTTTATCTCTAGCTATTTTTATTTTACCTTTAATTGGGCTTTTAGAACCTTTCAGGGCTTTTGATATTTTTTCCCTTTGTCTCAATGGCATTGAACCCCTTTTTCTATTATTCACAATTGCAGCACAACTTTTACTACAATAGATTTTAGGGTTACTAGGAACAGTTTCAAAAAAAAATTTACAACCCTTTCTTTTGCATTTCCTTTTTTCTTTTTTGCACTGAAAATTAACAAGTCCTTTTTCCCAATTTTTTTTAGCTATTTTACTTTGTTTTTCTTTGTATTTTTGGCTATTATAAAAACTCTTACTCATTATTTGAATAATAGCACAAAAGAAAAAAATTAGTAAATATTATTTTAACTTATTAAATAGCCCCCTGTCAGAGTCGAACTGACGTCTACGGTTTACAAAACCGCTGCTCTGCCATTAAGCTAAGGGGGCAATTATTTTTTCAAATTTTGCCAATAATTATCTTTCTCTTTCTTCTTCTTTGCTTTTCTTAATTTTAGCAACCAATTGCTTATTCTCCTTTCTATTTTTAAAGTTAAAACTCTCATTATAGAGAGAATTTTATGCAATAAATCTTCTAAAGAAAATTTTTTAAAAGGAAGGATTCTTTTTCTTTCAATCGGTAAGTCAACTAAGATTGGAATTTTCTTCCAAACGATATAGAACGTTCCAAATAAAGATATTATAAGAAGAAAAGAAAAAATTATTTCAATCATATTTCAAACCTAACAAATTTTTCAACATAAATATTTTCACCAATTTTTCCAATATACTCTGTTAGCAAATCTTTAATTGTTTTCTTTGGGTCTTTTATCCATGATTGGCTCATTAAAGAATTTTCTTCTTTAAATTTTTCCAGTTTACCTTCAATAATTTTGTCTAATATTTCTTTTGGTTTTTTTTCAACTTGTTCTTTTAAAATACTGGCTTCTTTTTCTAATACTTTCTCAGAAATATCCTCTGCTTTTAAGTAGGTAGGATTCATAGCCGCTATTTGTAAACAAAATTCATGCACTAATTCTTGGAAATCTTTTGACTTGGCAACAAAATCAGATTCACATCTTACCTTTATCATCACTCCCACTTTTTTGTTGGAATGAACATATGTTTCTATAATTCCAGCCGAAGCTACTCTTTCTGACTTTTTATTAGCTAATTCTTTCCCCCATTTTCTTAAAAGTTCTTTTGCCTTTTCTAGGTTCCCCTCGGTTTCTTGGAGGGCCTTTTTACACTCAGCAATAGAAACTCCCGTTTGTTCTCTTAATTCTTTTATTTGTTCAATCATAGCAACGCTTTTTTAAATTGATTTAATATATATTCTACCGAACTTATTTTATCATCATTAGCAGGAATAGGATAATCAATTGGCTCAGGATTAACGTTAGTGTCAACTATTCCTATAACTGGAATGCCTTTTTTCTTGGCTTCTCTAACGACCAAGTTATCTTTTTTAACGTCTAAAACAATTAAAACATCCGGCAATTTTTGCATCTGTTCTATACCGCCAAACTTTAATTGTAAATCCTCTATTTCTCTTTCGAATTCTAATTTTTCTTTCTTGGTGTATTTCTCTAAGTTTCTTTCTTTCAATTCTTTGAAATAATCAATCCTTTTTTTAATAGTTTCGAAGTTAGTTAAAGTTCCCCCTAACCACCTTTCTGTCACGTAAAGAATCTTGCACTCTTGAGCCATTTTTTTGGTCAAACCTTTTATTTGTATTTTTGTTCCTACTATTAGAATAGTTTTTCCTTCCTTCTTAGCTTTTTTGATAAAATCAATTGCTTCTTGAAGTTTTTTGATTGTTTTTTCCACATCAATAATATGAATGTTTTGTTTTTCCATTAAAACAAAAGGCTTCATATTGGGATGTGTTTGAGAGGTACGATGTCCTAGACATAATCCAGCCTTGGTCGCTTCCTCTATTTGTTTTTTATCAGTCATATTAAACAATATAGCATTGAAGAAAAAAATAATCAAGTCTTGATTTTTTAAATATTTCTGATATGATCAAAATGTATGAAAAAAGATATTCATCCAAAGTATCATTCGAATTGCCAGGTTAAATGCTCTTGTGGCAATACTTTTGTAATTGGTTCTACAAAAGAATCAATGGAAATTGAAACTTGCTCACAATGCCACCCTTTCTACACCGGAAAGGAAAAGAAACTTGATCACGTAGGAAGAGTAGAACAGTTCAGAAAAAGAATGGCCAAAAAGAAAAAATGAGCGAATTCAAAAAAGAGTATGACCAACTTATTAATCAACTCAGTGATCCTGAGTTGATTTCAGATAGAGAAAAATTTAAAGAACTCTCCATTAGAAAAAGTTTTTTAGAAAAAATGATAGAAAAAGAAGACCTTCTAAAAAGCTATCAAAATCAAATAGAAGAAAATAAAAATATTATAGCTTCAGAGCAAGATAGTGAATTAATCAGCTTAGCCAATAACGAGTTAGCCCAACTACAAGAAAAAGAAAATGTTTTAAAAAAAGAAATCGAAAATCTTTTACAAGAAGAAAGCTCTTCTGTTGATCAAGGAGCAATTATTATTGAAATTAGAGCTGGTGTAGGAGGAGAAGAAGCTGCTTTATTCGCCCACGATTTATACAACATGTATTCCAGATATGCCAACTCTCAGGGCTGGCAGGAAAAATTACTTGATTCTAAAAAAAGTGAACAAGGCGGAATAAAAGAAATTATTTTTGAACTAAAGGGAGAAGAAATTTACTCCAAAATGAAATATGAAGGCGGGGTTCATCGGGTTCAAAGAGTTCCTGAAACTGAAAAATCGGGTAGAGTTCACACTTCTACGATTACGGTGGCCGTTTTACCTAAACCTAAAAAAGGGAAACTAACTATTAAAAAAGAGGATTTAAAAGTTGATTTTTACCGAGCTTCTGGAGCCGGAGGTCAAAATGTTAATAAAAGAGAAACAGCCGTGAGAATAACTCATTTACCAACAGGTATCGTTGTTGCTTCTCAGAACGAAAGAAATCAGCTAAGGAATAAAGAAAATGCTTTAGCTGTTT
>PWMZ01000019.1 GCA_003559065.1 Candidatus Nealsoniibacteriota bacterium | reverse complement strand
GGAGAACTACCGCGACCCGCTGGAGCTTGGTAAATGGGTGCTGGCGGACTTGACCGCAATCATCAATGAACTGTACCCGGAGGGATCACAGCCCGACCCGTTGGCCCAGGAGGCGATGCTGCACGAAGCCTTTGCCAGGGAGCGGGCGCGTGTCTACATCGGTGGGGAGAAGTACTACGCCCAACTGGATGAACATCTGTCAGCCAGCCGTCAGCCGGTGGTCGTGGTGGGTGAGTCGGGCTCGGGCAAATCGGCGCTGTTGTCCAACTGGGGGCTAAAACGGCGCGCCGAAAACACTGATGAGCTGGTGCTGATGCACTTCCTGGGAGCCTCAACGGGATCGACCGATCTGGCCAATATGCTGGCAAGACTGATGAGAGAACTGAAAGAACACTGTGAGATTCCCCAGGATCTACCCCAGACAGAGAATGAACTGCGACAGGCGTTCCCCAACTGGCTGTACATGGCAGCGGCCAATCGTGATGTTGTGCTGATCCTGGACGGTCTCAACCAGCTGGAGGAGAATGCCCAGGAGCTGGACTGGCTGCCGCTGGAATTGCCTGAGAAAGCCGGGCTGGTGCTCTCGGCGCTGCCCAGTCGAGCGTTGGATGTGGTCAATGATCGCGGCTGGCCCAGCCTGATTATTGAGCCACTCACGGAGGATGAGCGGGCACAGCTGGTTCAGGGCTACCTGGCACAGTATTCTAAACAACTCAGCCCTGAGCGGGTGGTGCGCATTGTTGCCGATCCGCAGTCAGAGAACCCGTTGGCCTTGCGGGTGCTGCTGGAAGAGTTACGCCAGTTTGGGGTGCACGAGCAGCTGGATGAGGTGATTGACCGTTACTTGTCAGCGGAGTCAATTCCGGAGATGTACCGGCTGGTTCTGGAACGCTGCGAAGTGGATTATGAAGTTGAACGGCCGGGGCTGGTGCGGGATGCGCTGTCATGTATTTGGGCAGCCCGGCGCGGCTTATCCGAGGTGGAGCTGCTGGATCTGCTGGGGGAAAGCAACCAACCGCTGCCCCACCGGTTGTGGTCGCCGCTGTACCTGGCGCTGGCGGGCGGGTTGGTGGATCGGGGAGGCTTGCTGGACTTCTTCCATGACTACCTGCGCCAGGCGGTGGCTGAGCGCTATCTAGAAACTGAAGAAAAGAGAATTCTTGCCCACACACGGCTAGCGAATTACTTTGAAGGATTGGAAGGCTATCCCACCCGCAAGGTGGATGAGCTGCCCTGGCAGCTGGCCGAGGCAGGGGAATGGATCAGGTTGTATGAATTGCTGGCGAATCTGGACTGGTTTGAATCCCTGCATGATCATAGCTGGGAAGATCTGCATATGTATTGGGCAGCGGTCGAGGGGCACACAGACAGGACACGGATGGATGCTTATCAGTCGGTGATAAGTGAATCGTCGAGGATAAGTCTGCATTTGCTATACAAGCTGGCATATCTGTTGTTTATAGCAAGCTTTTTGCCAGAAGCATTTTCACTTTTTGAAGAAGTAGAGCGCATTTGCCGCAAAGTGGGAGACAAACAAATGCTGCAGGCTTGCTTATGTGGACAAGCGACTATCTTGCAATCTGTAGGAAAGCTGGAGGAAGCTAATTCCCTTCTAAAAGAGCAAGAGGACATCTGCTACGAATTGGGAGATAGGGATGGGCTGGCAACTTCCATGGGCCTCCAAGCTTTAATTCTCAGGACTTGGGGCAAGTTGGAGGAAGCCATTTGGTTACATAAAAAACAGGAATGCATCTTCCGTGAGTTGGGGAACAAGGTTAGGCTAGCTGAGCTCCTTGGCAACCAGACGGTGATACTTAAAGAGTTGGGGCAATTTGAGGAGGCTATGGCGATGGTGAAGGAGCAGGAGCATCTGAGCAGGCAGCAGGGGGATCATCATAGTTTGGCACATTCTCTAGGTGTTCAAGCAATTATCAAAGGTGATTTAGGTCAATTTGAGGATGCAATGAGGCTGGTAAAGGACCAGGAACGAATATATAGCCAACTTGGGTATGGATTAGGTGTATTGGTATCGTTATTTAATCAAGCACAGGTTTTAGGTTTGGGTGGGAAGCATCATGAGGCTATTGGCTTACATAAAAAAGTTGAAAATATTTGTAGAGAGTCAGGTTTTCTTGAGTTATTACAAGCATCATTAAGGTTCCATGCCAGGAATCTTATGCATTTACATGATTTTGATACTGCTTTGAATTTGTTAAAAGAACAAGAGAAAGTGAGTTTGGAGTTAAATGATCCCATTAACTTAAGCCGCTCACTAGCTCAACAAGCGGAAATATTACGCATTACAGGAAAACCTGACGAGGCATTATCTTTGCATCAAAAGGAAGAACACATTTATAGAGAATTAAACTTAATGGTAGATTTACAGGATTCATTAGGTAATCAAGCAAGATGCTTGATAGGAAAAAATAAACTATACGAAGCCCTGGGAAAACTATCAGATCAAGAGGCAATTTGTAGAGAAATTGGTTTATCGTCAGGTTTGCAATCATCATTAGATGCTCAAATACCCATTTTTGGTTACTTAGACAATGAAAACCGAGCTCTTGAATTACTTGAAGAATATGAGATTTTGTGTAAAGAAAAGAATGATAATAAAAACTTGATTACAACATTAATTCAAAAAGCAATCATCTATGATGGTTTTGGTAAACATAAAAAAGCCTTAGAATTATTGAATGAACACGAGATGCTATGCCGTGAAATGAAAGACATGAAATTATTGTTAGAATCTCTTTATTTTCAAGCAGAGATAAATTACTCAATAAACAATTTGACAGAATCCATGAAGAAAATCCTGGAGCATGAGTCAGCTTCTATTGAAATGAAAGATGAGGACGAAATAAAACGAGCAAGGGAGTTAAAGGAGAAAATCTTCATGGCATGGGGGAAGTTGCCCGACAATTGATTTGACAACAGCGAAAATTGGCACAGGTTGTTATTCATGTTTGCTAATTAAATGATTTATGCAAGGAGCTTAGGATGAAAAACCATAATCACATCAGAAAACAAGATAATCAAGAAAATCTAATTGTGAAGTTAATTTATGATGGTCAACTTACTGAGGCTTTAAGTATTTTAATAGATCAAGAAATTGGAATTCGATGTAAAAACGATGATCAAAGTCTAATTAATAATTTAAGTCACCAGGGGTTAATTCATCATAAGATGGGAGAAATTGAACTAGCCCTCCGCTATTACAAAGAAACAGAAAGCATAAGTCGCAAAATTGACAGTGAATTGGGGATAAATAATTCTCTCGGAAATCAAGCGACATTACTTCTTGGTCAAGAAAAATATGATGAAGCTATGATTTTACTAAAAGAGCAAGAGGCTATTTGTCGAGAAATTAATGATCAACACGGTTTAGCTATGAGTCTTGGTAATCAAGCAATGGCTTTGATTGGTTGGGGCAATATTGAAGAGGCAATGGCTAAGCTTCATGAACAAGAGATGATGTGTAGAACTAATGATTTTCGGAGTGTGTTACTCCATTCATTGCGTAATCAGGCTTATTTTTTTGGTTTGATGGAAGATTTTGATAGAGCAATGGTATTGTTAGAAGAAGCTGAGGACATTTGTAGAGAGCTAAATGATAGACTAAGCTTACCTCCAATCTTATTAATGAAAGCGATGGTATATGAAGAGAGGGAACAGCTAGGGCAAGCGTATTTGTTATATAAAGAATCCGTTGATATTTGTCGATCCTGTAATATGAAGGTTGAATTGCTGGGATCACTAACTGGACAAATTGATATATTAATGACACACAACAATTATGAAGAAGTAATGCCATTGCTTTTAGAACAAGAAAAGCTATGTCGGGAAATAGGTGACGAAGAAGAATTAAATGAATGTCTCAGGAATCAAGTCATAATCAATCAGAAAAAAATTGCAGTAGTTCAGACAAAAATTAAGGATTTGGAAGAACAATCGCAGTTAAACCAAAAAAGAACTGCAATTATGGAGGAAGTATTACATTTAGTTAATGAAATGAATAGAAAGGATAGCTGGAAAGATAAAATACCCATTATTCAAAAAGCAAATCCTCTTCTGCTAGAGGCAAGAGACCTCTCGGAAAGATTAAAAGATAAGGATAGCATTGCTCATATTGATATGATGATCAAATCAATGGAATAAAAGCCTCGAAAACATGATAATAGAATTATTATCGATATTATATAAATGAGAAATGCTCATTAAATATCAGAATTGATTTTTCTTCGCTTGTTTTGTAGAAACTTTGAAAATCGTAGAGAACTAGAATATCAAGTTTTACATATGAGCTGTGTATGCCGTGGTGCTATGCACCGTGAAAAACGGCGCAGCTTGACCTATTGCGGCAAGACAACGAAACAGCCAGCCAGTACGGCTATTCAGTTCTGGCGGAACAGATTGTGAAGGTTATTGCTGGGATCACTGACGAAGAACAAATTCGTACAGGAAACCTGGATGAGCTATACAAACTAACCAATGTATGTCCAATTTAATTAGTTCTTGGATTCATTTCGGAAAAAATGTAGAAACTGAACCCTAGTAAACAGTTGTGCCCTCATAATTGAATTTTAATAGAAAGAGGGAGGTTTATCTTTTATTTTAGTTTTATTATGTCGTTTGGATAAATGACATATTTTTTTATGTTAGAATTAATTCCTAATGTAATCGATCATTGGGTTTCTATCGATTTACTCATCAAAAACGAATTCAGAATCTAGCTGAGTATAAGAGGTTTAAATGTCTCCCACACCTAAGCACGTAAGAATATTTTTAGCTTCACCATCTGATGTCCAGGATGAACGATCCCTTGCGATGAAGGTTATTGAAAACGTGATTTACGATCCAAGTTTTGTAGAAAAGGTATCAATTAGAATTGTTGCCTGGGATAAAAACGAAACTAATGTTCCTATGATGGCATCAATGACACCGCAAATGGCAATAACTGCTGGGATGCCAAAACCATCAGATTGTGACATTGTTGTGGTCATTTTCTGGTCGAGAATGGGAACACCTTTGCCTGATGAATATCAAAAAGAGGATGGAACAAATTATGCTTCGGGTACAGAATGGGAGTTTGAGGATGCATTAAGGGCAGCCAAAGAATTTGGAAAACCTGATATTTTGGTCTACAGAAGAACTGATAACATTACTTTAGATCCAAATGATTCGGATTTCATGAAAAAATATGAGCAGTGGAAAAAAGTTCAAGATTTTTTTAGTAAATTTGTTGATATCCAAACTGGTGTGATAAACATGGGTATTAATGAGTATTCACAACCAGAGAATTTTCGTCGTAATTTTGAATCACACATAAAATCAATACTTAATAGGCTCATTTCTGATCCTTCATTTTCTTCGGTCGGTAAAGATCAAGAAAAAGATAAGGGTCTGGTGACAAGAGAAATCTGGGAAGGATCACCTTTTCCTGGGCTACGATCATATTCAGAGCGAGAGGCACCAATTTTTTACGGTCGAGGACTTGAAACCGATGATCTATTGAAACAGTTAGAAAATAGTCGATTTGTTTCGATTGTTGGTGTTAGTGGCTCAGGAAAATCATCTTTGGTTTCAGCGGGTATGATTCCACGGCTTCGTGATAATGCTATTTCAGCAAATAACCAGGGCAGCAAAGATTGGTACATTATTGAGTTCAAACCAAACAATGATCCTTTTCATCAGCTTGCAGGTGCTTTATTGTCAAATCTCCCATCGATGAAAGGGGACCCAGTGGACTTTTCAAATCGCAAGCAGAAGTTAGCTGACACACTTAAAAGCTCAAAAAGAGCTTTAAGTGATACTATTGAGTTTGCTTTGCAAAATGAAGAGCCCTGGGTTGAAGCATTAATTTTTATTGATCAATTTGAAGAACTTTTTACGCTTTGCGACAAGGAAATTATCAAACCGTTTATTTCCATGATTACTCATTCTGTCCAATCTGCTTCGTTAGACAACTTGTTGCATGGTAAATTTGCTCACAATCGCATAAGATATGTACTAACACTTCGAGCAGATTTTTACCATAGGTGTGTAGAATATCCTGAACTGGCTGAATTGCTTCGAGTTGGATCTTTCCCTCTGGCAGCTCCCTCTCAACTTGCATTACAAGAAATGATAACCAAGCCTGCAGAGCGGGCTGCCCTTGAGTTTGATCAGGGATTACCGGAGAGAATATTGCAGGATACTGGTAATGAGCCAGGATCACTTGCCTTGGTTGCATACACTTTAGATGAGTTATATCATGCGGGTAAAGAAAAACAGGTGTTATCTCATCAAGATTATGATTCGCTTGGTGGTGTTAAGGGGGCAATAGGTCGCCGTGCGGAAGCAGTTTACAATAAATTGCCTTCCGAATCCCAAAATATGCTTCCAAGAATATTCCAAAACTTAATAATGGTTGATCATAGAGGTATTGCAACACGGGAAAGGACAGAGTACGAAAAAATTGGCAAAAGTGAAGCTGCGGCGAGACTAATAGATGCCTTTACGGATGCTAGAATTCTTGTACAATCAAGAGGTGAGTATGGTGCAGTAGTAGAAGTGGCGCACGAAGCGATTTTTAAGAGTTGGAAAAGGTTGTCGGATTGGATAGAAGAAACAAGAAGTGATCTTTATTTATTGATGCAATTGGATAGAGCAGCAAAATTATGGGACGAAAAAGGTCGTAGTCGAGATTTTCTATGGTTGGGTCAAAAAAATAAGGAATTGCAGGATGTTATTTCGCGTTTAGACCCAGACCTGGATAAGCTTACGAGATCTTTTGCACGTACTGAACAAGAACATTTGGAAGAAGAATTGATGGATCGTGACATATCACATGCACGAAGAAGTGAAATAGGTATAAGATTATCAGTAATTGGAGACACAAGACATGGCGTAGGATTGAGAGATGATGGAATCCCCGATATTGTTTGGGTATCGATTCCATCAGGTGTAGTAAGAATTCGAGACAATGATTTTCATGTTCCTTCATTTTACATATCAAAGTATCCAATAACATATGGACAGTACGAATCGTTTCTTAATCATGAAAAAGGGTTTGAGAATACACAGTGGTGGAAAGATTTCCCAGCAAGCTTACAGAAACAACGAATGTATACACAACTATTTAAATTTGCAAATCACCCCAGAGATAATGTGAGCTGGTATCAGGCATATGCTTTCACACGCTGGTTAGCAGAATTTCTACCAGAAGATGGATACCCAATAACATCAATAAAAATTCAAGATGATAATCGGTGGATCATAAGGTTGCCAACAGAGTGGGAATGGCAACATGCTGCTATGAGCGGAAATACCGAAAACCAATACCCATGGGGAAAAGAATGGAATGATTGGTGTTGCAATACACTTGAAAGTGGCTTAAATCGCACAACTGCTGTAGGGATGTATCCAGAAGGTGATACAGAATCAGGTATTTCGGATTTAGCGGGAAATATCCGTGAATGGTGCATTAATGAGTATACAAATTTTTCTGTGTCAAATATTGGAGTTGTGAGTGGGCGTACTTCAAAAGGAGGGTCTTATAGTAGTATTAAGGAGTTTGCTAAATGTAAAGCAAGATATTGTGATGACCCAGACGAACAACCATGTGATGATGGTTTTAGAGTTGTCTTTGCACCTGAAATAATTACCTCATCTTGATTGTTGTTAAATTAGCATTAGGAAAATATGGATTGTGATATATGGATAAATATCCTTTTATTTTGGCTTCTAGGTCCCAGAGGAGAGAGGCTTTGCTTTCCTCACTTGGAATTCGTTTTAAGGTGATGGTTTCTGATATAGATGAGGTTCAACTTCCGTATGAATCACCTGTTAATTGTGTTCGTAGATTGAGTCGTGAAAAAGCACAAAATGTTGCAAACCAATTGAAATATCATCCAGCAATAATCCTTGCGGCAGACACAATAATTGCTGCGCCACTAGGAGATGATCCTTCTGTCGAGGTTATTTTGAGTAAACCTCTCGATGCAGTTCACGCAAAAAGAGTCTTAGTATCATTACGAGATACGTCTCACAAAGCAATAACCGGTGTATCTTTGCTTGTAACAGGGAATAATCCAGAACAAATTACAAAGATTGCTATTACACAGGTCCACATGCGTGCATACAGTGATCAAGAAATTGATGATTATATTAAATCCGGCAGCCCATTTGATAAAGCTGGTGGTTATGCTATTCAGGATGAAGATTTTAATCCGGTTGAGATGATTGAAGGGAGCTATACTAATGTTGTTGGGTTACCATTGGAAACAGTGGTGGATTTATTTGACATAATCAATTATCCAATCCCCAAAAGACAGTAGAAAAAATACATTTATATAACCTGTTTGGTAAATAGGTTTTTGTATAATTAATCATGATAAATTAACTAGATTTATATTGTTACTAGTTTGTGATTTCAATAAGCATATTTTTATTCAAAATTAATAAATGTATTCTTTGTCATCAACATTTTGGTAATCTCTTGTGATTTGATGTAGTGTATAAATATTGATTGCTATTTATTTGAATAAAAGATCTGGATAAGGAGGCAAATTCATGCGCATCTTCATCAGCTACCGCCGCTCCTGTTCCTGGGGGCTGGCGAAACTCATCTACGATGAACTCACCGCCCGCAGCTTTGATGTGTTTATGGACCTGGAACAGATCCGGGGCGGAGATTTTGAGGAAATTATTCATCAACAGATTGATTCCTGTGACTATTTCCTGCCGATTTTTTCCAAAGACACCTTTTGCTTGGAGCGTATCCACAACCCGGATGATTGGATCCGTAAAGAGATGGAGTATGCCCTCGCCAAAGAAAAATCGATAGTGCCCATTCTGGCGGAGGGTTTTCCCCAGCTTGAGAAAGCTAAACTGCCCGTCTCACTTCTGCCAATGGTGAAAACGGATGGGATTAAGTTCTATAAGGATTATTTTCGGGAAGGAATTAAGAAATTAATTGA
The DNA here is from genome assembly GCA_003559065.1 of Candidatus Nealsoniibacteriota bacterium. Lineage (GTDB taxonomy): Bacteria > Patescibacteriota > Minisyncoccia > Minisyncoccales > GWA2-38-27 > PWMZ01. The sequence continues at coordinate 304 of PWMZ01000019.1, read as the reverse complement.
GCATTACCTGATCGATAAATTGGTTTCAGGTAGTGTCCCTCTTGATGTCCTCGACCATTTTATCTTCCTGGAAGAGGATTGGATCGATTTTGAAGACTACCTGATCGCCACCTTTGAATGCGAGGCGGATGAAAAAGTTGTATTGGAAGACGCCATCCGCACGATTGCCTACGATCCGACCATCGGCACCTGGACCTCGATTGCCGATGTGGACCGTGAAGAGATTCTGACCGACTATTGCGGCAAGGTCTTGCTGCCGCTGCCGACCGGGCATGCCAATCGGGGGCGCGTACGCATTGCTATC
>PWMZ01000041.1 GCA_003559065.1 Candidatus Nealsoniibacteriota bacterium | reverse complement strand
AATTTGTGCTGAGGTCCGGAATCGAACCGGAATCTGATGTTTTTCAGACATCCGCCGTGACCGACTTGGCTACCTCAGCCTATGTGGACGGCATAGGATTCGAACCTATAGCATCATGGATGTAAACCATGCGCTCTACCATTGAGCTAGCCGTCCTGTAATATAATAATATAACTTATTAAAAGATTTAAATCAAGCCAAAGATTTTAATTATAAAGAAAAGGTATAAGATAAGATAAAAACCTCCTTCCCACAGGTGTATCTTCCGAGAAATACCAGAGATAATGAAACAAAAAGTAGCTAAAGCCATAATAGGCAAACCAATCGAAAAAGTACTTGTGTCCAGAGAAAGGGTGGTAAACAATCCCGGGATACCGACTACTACTAAAGCGTTAAAAACATTGGAACCGAAAACATTACCCAAAGCCATAGCTCCTCTTTTTTGCATAATAGCCCTAACAGAAACGAATAACTCGGGTAAAGAAGTTCCTAGAGCGACTACAGAAATAGCGATAATACCGGTGGTAATATTAAATAGTTCTGCTAAAGCTATTACTGAATCTATTAAATATTTCCCTCCTAAAGCTAATCCAATAGCTCCAACAAGAAGGAAAATGATGTCTTTTAAGGTAATTTTTAATTTTTTATTCTTTCTTTTTTCAATTAAAAAGAGATGTCTTTTTCTCATTTCTCTGGAAGGAAGTAAGCTAAGATTATCCTTGTTGGCTCTTTCTTTCAAGGATAAAACATATAGGACATAGACCAAATAAGCGGTTAGAAGGAGAATTGATTCTAGGAGAACAACTCGGCCGTCAGAAACAATAACCAGAAATAAAACAGTAGCTATCGTTAAGAGAGGTAGATCAAGGTTAATAATACTTTTGGTAATTTTTAATTTTTTACCAACCACCACCGAGACACCGACAACTAAAAGAATATTGGCAATATTGGAACCAACAGCATTGGCGACAGCAAAGTCGGTTATTCCTTGCAAAGTAGCCACTAAGGAAGCGGCTAGTTCCGGCAGAGAGGTTCCTAAGCTAATAATAATCACCCCTACGGCGAATGAAGAAAACCCTAAAGATAAACCTATTTTTTCGGCACCTAAAATTAACCAATCAGCGCTTTTTACTAGAATAGCTAAAGAGACAATAAAGATTAATATCCAAAAAAACATATTTTTAATGCCCAGGGTGGGATTCGAACCCACACGCCCCTGAGGAGCACAGCCCCTCAAGCTGCCGAGTATACCGTTCCTCCACCTGGGCTATTTGTTTTTTACTTTTGCTTTTTTCCCGGTTTTTTCCCTAAGATAGTATAGCTTTGATCTTCTTACTTTTCCTTTCTTCAAAATTTCTATTTTTTCTACTAAGGGAGAATGTAGGGGAAAGGTTTTTTCTACTCCAATATTTCCAGGCCTTCTAACGGTAAGGGTGCCAGAAATTCCTTTTCCGTGTTTAACAGCAATAACAATTCCTTCGAAAGCTTGTAATCTCTCTTTCTTTTTCTCTTTTATTTTTTGGAAAACACGGACTGTATATCCTGTTTTTATTTCAGGAGTTTCTTTTTTTATGTTTGATTTTTCGAATTCTTCTAATTTTTTCATTTTATTTTATTTAATATTGTTTTTAAATCTAAAGGTAATTCTGAAAAAAACTCTTTATTGTCTACTTTTAAAAAACTAGCGTGTAAAAATTGTCTTGATAAACCTTTAGGACAAGGTTGGTTTTTAAAACCGTATACTTTGTCTCCAACGATAGGATGATTGAGGTAAGAAAGATGACACCTGATTTGATGTTTTCTGCCAGTAATAGGTTTTACCTTTAAAAGAGAATAGTTTTTAAACTCTTTTATTCTTTTGTAAAAAGTAACAGCTTCTCTCATTCTTCCTTTTTTGGGTTCTGAATGAAGGTATACTTTTTGTTTTTTTCTATTAGAAGAGGATCTTCCTATTAATGTTTCTATTTTCCCTTCTTTTTCCGGTTTTCCTATTGTCAAACAAAGATATTCTTTCTCTACTTTTCTTTCTTTAAATTGTTTTTGTAAAGAGTTTAAAGACTCGTTATTCTTAGCGATTAATAACAGCCCCGAAGTATCTTTATCTAATCTATGGACAATACCTGCCCTAGGTAGTTTTGAAGGGTAAAGATCTTTTTCTAATTCGGCAATCGTTTTGCCGGCCGGCTTATCTATAACTAAAAGAGCTTCGTCTTCGTGTATTTTTTTCATTTTTTATTTTAGCAGAGATTAGAAGAAAAAACAAGTATTTTTAGTAAATAATAGCCTTTCTCAGTTTATAGGCGAGGGTTTTGTGAGAAAAATGTTTATTTAAAATTTTAATGTTTTTACGAGCCATTCTTCTTCTTAACCTGTCTTTTTCTATTATTTTTTTCATTTTATTCACCGATTCCTTAGTTATTTTATATTCTTTTAATTTAATTAATTCAAAATTGTATTCTTTAATCTCGTTTAAATAAACGGGATAAGTATAAATGGCGGGAACTAGTCCGGCACTAAGAATTTCCAAAAGATTGTT
>PWMZ01000037.1 GCA_003559065.1 Candidatus Nealsoniibacteriota bacterium | reverse complement strand
TTTAAGTCATAGCACTGCTTATACTTATATCGCTGTAATGACAATATATCTTTCTGTGTATTTCAGAAAATATTTTTACTCTGCCGTTCTTGAATACGAAGTAGATAGAGATAAGTATCTTGTTGATAGACTAATCGGTATAAAAAATCATGGTTTTAAAATCATTCCTCCTCATATAAATAAATCAAAAAAGGCTATTTCTCCAGGTGAGAACAATGAGATTATTTTTGGATTAGCTGATGTAAAAAATGTTGGAGAGAATGCTGCAAATAAGATTTTAGAAGAACAACCCTTTACTGATTTCTTTGATTATGTTATCAGAACTCGTAGCCGTCAAGTAACAAGCGCAACAACCAAAAACCTATTAAAGATTGGTGCTTTTGATGAGCTTATAAATGGAGAAAGAAAAAAGTATTTACAGGCTTTTAATAACTTTTGGGAAAACAAAGGAAGCTCAAAAGTTGCAGAAAAACTAGAGCTTAAATGGAAAGAGTCGTTAAAAAATGCATCCAACATTCCTTTTATTGAAACAAAAGAAAGTGATTTAATCGAATATGAAAAAGAGGTAATGGGGTTTAACTTTTTTACTTCTCCTTTTACAGAAAAAAGAATGAAGGCTTTAGAGGTTTTACACCAAAGAGGCATTGTATATTTTGATTTTGATGAAGTAACTCCAATCTCTAAAAAGCTTCCAGTAAGTATAAATGAGATAAGAGTTATAAAAGATAAGAACGGAAATGAAATGGCATTTGTTGAAATGGAAGACCCGAAGGGAATGAAGGCTTCTGTTCCTGTATTTGCATCTTATTGGAAGGTTATTGGCTCGAAAATACTTGCCGCGAAGGGAAAGATAATCTTAGTAAATGTATTTCGTGATAATAACGATAAGTTTCTTTTTGGTCAAAAAGGTTTTGTAAATGAACCTTCTAAGATATTAAGAATGGTAAAAGAAATGCCTTAAGGAGAAATAATGTTTGAGTTAAATAAAGTTCAAAGAACTAAAAGTGGAGAGATGTTAAAACCTTTTACCGTTCAAGGGGAAATGGTTTTATGTGCTGATAGAGATGGAAATACCGTTAAGGTTCCGTTAAGCGAATTTGATTTTTCTATACCAGTAGAAAAAGAAGTTGTAACGGTTCAGGCTGTTAAGACAGCTAAAAAAGAAGAGCAGGTTATTGTAGAGGTTGAGGATGAAAAAAATGAAGACTCCTTGTTTAATGAAGAGGATTACAACGAAGAAGTATTTACGCCAGAGCCTGAACCAGAGCCTGAACCAGAGCCAACAAAACCTTCTAGTATCTGGGATACTTTAGACGATGATGATTATTTGTAAGGAAATCATAGTAGAAAAAAACAATAGAGGTTTTAAAAAAATTCAAAAAGATCCGATTAGAATATTGGCAAAATTATTTTTTTCTGATAAAATAGAAACTGTAGAAGAAAAGCCGTTTGCAAAAGAAGATGTAGAGTCTTTTATGACAAATGGATTTTCACCTAAAATGGAATATACAAAGTTAATCTTTAAGATTAGAAATAAAACTTATTATGTTAACAAAGTAGTAACTTTAGAATGAATGATTTTTCAGTTGAAAATCTGGCTTTTGATTTAGCTTTAGAGTTTCGCAGACATTACAAAAAGTATACCTATAAAGTCTATAGAATAGATAATATTAAGACTTCTAAGTGGTGGCCGCATTTTATCGCTACGGCAGAAAAGTATAAAGATTATCCAGAATTTAATTTAAAGTTTTTCATTAAAATACAATTTGAAAAACATGGTAAAGTAATGCCGTTTTACTTGGCAGGGAAGGGTGCAGAAGAAACCTATAAACAAAACTATTATAAAGAAAACAGTGAAGAAGAAAAAATAGTTAGTGAAGTAAAAGGTTCCATAAATGCAATAAAAAACTGGGCATCAAAAAATAAAAAAGATGTTGCTGATTACTTTTCTGATTTAAAGCCATGGGTGCTACAGAATAGAATAGATTATTTATCTCCTTATTATTTAGCTTTTTCAAGAGGTTTTCTTTCTGCCTATAAAAATGTAGATGAAAACTTTAGGTCTTCTTTGATATCAAAAGAAACTCTAAATCTTAAAAGAGCTTATGTTAAGCAGTTTCCAGATGCTAAGAGAGAAATAAGAAGAATGATGAAAGAAGATTTCATATGATATATACTTTTCAGAACAGAAATGCAAGTATTGTTATCATTGGAGATAAACAAGCAGGTTTCGCTAAATATAGGTTTGATGTTTTGTTTGGTTTTTTTAGCTATAATAAAATTGAACAAGATAAAACAATAGGGGTTTTAACGAAGAAAAACTTTTCCGAAAATACTTTTACCAGAACCAAAAATCTTTTTACTTCTTATGAACTTAACTCAAAGAAAAATAACACAAGAATTGTTTTAAACTTCTTTAAAGAGGAATGATGATTATAGACTACACAAGCGATGGCAAATCTTATCCTGTTATAAATCTGGATAAACAAGAGAAAATAATCATTTTATCTAACTTCTTTAATAACTCTAAAAAGACAATAGATCATTCAAAAGAAGTGTTGAAGTCCC
>PWMZ01000063.1 GCA_003559065.1 Candidatus Nealsoniibacteriota bacterium | reverse complement strand
CTATTCTTTTTATTACCATTTCCTATTTTTTAAAAGGAGAGATTTCAAAATTATTAGTTATTGCTCTTTTTACCTTAATTATCGTTTATGGTTATTTTTTTAATAAAAGCACCAACAGTATTATCAAAGCCAACTTTGCTCAAAAAGAAGCAAGAAAAGCCCTAGAAGAGCTAAGTAAAAATCTTCAAAGAAAAGTAGCAGAGCAAACAAAAGAACTAAAGGCGGCTTACCAGGTAGAAAAAAAAGCGAAAGAAGAGCTGGAAAAATTAAATGAAGCTAAAAGCCAGTTTATGTTAGCTACTCAACATCACCTAAGAACTCCTTTAACTTCAATGCAAGGATATATAGATTTATTATTAACTGGAACTTTTGGGAAAGTATCAAAAAAGGTAGAAGAAGCCTTAAAAAAGCTTGAAAAATCTACTAAAAACGAAATAAAGGTAGTAGAAGAACTGTTAAGCATCTCTCAATTTCAGTTAGGGGAAAAAGTGGTTACCCTGTCGGCTGACGTTAAAATAGAAGATATTTTAGAAGAAGTTGTAGAACATACAAAATCAGAAGTAGAAAAGAAAGGAATCTTTTTAAGGGTGAAAAAACCAGAGAAAATACCCAGAATAAAAGGGGACGAAGCAAAGTTGAGAGTAGCTTTAACTAATATTGTTGATAATGCAGTAAAATACACCCAAGAAGGGGGTATAACTATAAAATTAGAACCGGAAAAAAATAAATTAAAAATTATTATTAAAGATACTGGAATAGGAATTGATAAAAAAGAGATTTCCAATCTTTTTAGCAGAACCTTCGAAAGAAGTAAAAAGGCCCAAAAACTATTTGCCACGGGTAGAGGTATTGGTTTATATATTTCTGCTAAAATTATTGAAGCTCATAAGGGTAAAATTTGGGCCGAGTCAGAAGGAAAGAGTAAAGGTTCTACTTTCTATATTGAATTAGTTTTTTAATTTTGTTAAAATTGCTTTTTTGTTTTAAAGTATTAGAATATAAGTAGGTTTATGCTTTATATTTTAAACTTTCCCAATCATAGCGTCCCCGACTCAATCAGGAAAATAGAATTGGAAAACAAAAAAATCTTATTGGTTTCTCCTCATGCCGATGACATTTCTATTTCCTGTGGAGCTACTGTCAATTTTCTTTCTCAAAATAATGAAATATTACCGGTTCTTTTTTTTGAAGAATCTAAAGTCAGAGAAAAGGAAGCTCAAAGAGAAGCTAAAATTTTAAATACTAAAAAGCCATTTTTTTTAAAATTGAACTCTCATCATTTCCCCAAAAACTTAGAGAAAGATGTTGCTAAAACAAAAAAGCTTTTACAAGAATTTAATCCGGATATTATTTTTTTACCCCAAAAAAATGACCTCCATCCTTCTCATAAGCTAGCAACCAGTATAACTTTAAAAAGTTTATCAAATCACTCTTTAAAATTATTTTTTTATGAAAGCCCCTGGTTTTTATTTAACAATCTTGGATTTAATGCTGTTACCTTTTTCTCCGAAAAAGAACTAAAAAGAAAATTAAAGGCAATTAAAGCCCATAAATCTCAGAATAAGAATAATTATTACGATCAAATAGCGAAATCTTTAGCCGTTTTTAGGGGAAATGTTATTCCGGAACAAAGAATCTTTGGTTACGGAAAAAATAAAATGAAAGGTTATTTAGCAGAATCTTTTTTTTATGAAAATAATAATTAAAAAAGATTATCAAGAATTATCTAAGAGTGCCGCTATTTTAGTTAAAGAAAGGATTAAAAAAAAGCCTGATCTTGTTTTGGGTTTAGCCACCGGCTCTACTCCTTTGGGGCTTTATCAAGAATTAATCCGCCTGTATGAAAAAGGAGAAATAGACTTTTCCCAAATAACTACTTTTAATTTGGATGAATATTTAGGATTGGAAGCTTCCAGCCCTAATAGCTATCATTTCTATATGTTTCATAACTTTTTCAACTATATTAATATTAAAAAGGAAAATATTTTTATTCCTAAAGGTATAACTGAAAAACCAAAAGAAGACTGTCTAAGATATGAGGAAAAAATTAAAGAAAAGGGAGGTATTGATTTGCAAATTTTAGGTATTGGGTCAAATGGGCATATTGGTTTTAACGAACCAGGATCCTCTTTTAGATCTTTGATTAGAGTAGTTAGTTTAAACAAAAAAACCATTCGAGATAATGCTCGTTTTTTTAAAAACAAAAAAGACGTTCCTAAAAAAGCTATTTCTATGGGAATTAGAACTATTCTCTCCGCTAAAGAAATTGTTTTATTAGCTAGCGGGGAAAAAAAGAGTGAGATTATTGAAAAAGTAATCAATAAAAAAGTGACAAAAAAAGTACCGGCTTCTTGTCTAAAAAAACACAAAAACGTAACCCTTATTATTGACCAGAAAGCAGCAAGTAAAATTATTTGACAAATATATTTTTTAATATATTATAGAAATAGTACAAACAAATCTTTTTTGAAAGGAGGAAGGAAAAATGGCTATGATCGAAATTCGGTGTACTTGTGGTCGCTCGCTTTACGTGAATGAATACATTAAGGGTGAGCAGAATAAAAAATGTCTT
>PWMZ01000020.1 GCA_003559065.1 Candidatus Nealsoniibacteriota bacterium | reverse complement strand
GGGTTATCATGATTCAAGTTGGGCGGAACAAGAAGTAACCACCGATAAAGAAACCCTAGCTACTCCAACCAATCTTAACAACACAAGCGTAGAAACAAACAGCTTCCAGGCTAACTGGGATTTAGTAACCAATGCTGATCAATACGAAGTGGAACTTTACAGTGACAGTGATTACACCGAAAGGCTTTCTGATAAAACCACGGAAAACACCTTCCAATCAGTTAGTGGATTAGAGTCCAATACTACCTATTACTGGAGAGTCAAGGCAACCGCTACTAATTATCATAATTCAAGTTGGGCGGAAAATAGTGCAACTACCGACAAAGAAAAACCAAGTGTTAACACTAAAGAAGCAACCGATGTTGATCACGAATCCGCAAAATTGCACGGAGAGTTGACTAATCTGGGCGACTTCGGAGAGAATATTGATCTTGGATTTCGATACCGTAAAGACGGTGAAGCCACCTGGATTTACATAGACAAGGTGGCAGAAAACGTCAACATTATTCAAGTTTATGAGGATAGTATCGGACTGGATTCAAATACCAACTATGAATATCAGGCTGTTGTTAAATACGACGACCTTGAAGACAGCGGTCAAATAGAAGGAGTAACTAAGACGTTTACCACCGAAGAAAAGACAGAGCCTGAAATATTAACCTTGGAAGCAAAAGAAATAACCAGAGAAAGCGTTCTTTTAAGGGGAGAATTGGCGGGATTGGGAAATTATTTAAAAGCGAACTTATACTTTCAGTACAGAGAAAAAGAAAAAGCATGGGTAAATACTGAAAAAAAAGAAAGAATGGAGACGGGAATAATCGAGAAAAAAATAGAAGGATTAGATTCCAACACGGGATATGAATACAGAATAGTAGTAGAGTATAATGGTGAGACGGATTATGCAGATATACTATCTTTTACAACGTCTAGGAGCCTAGGAAGAATTTTCCGTAAGGCCTATTTTATTACCCTTAAAGCTATCCCAAAAGAAGGGGGAGTTGTCTCAGGAGGAGGTACTTACATTGAAGGAACCAAACTTACCGTTTCTGCTAATCCTAATGAAGGCTATAATTTCCTTTATTGGAAAGAGGGGAGAGAAAAAATTACCGAAGAAATCCAATATTCTCTTACTGTTAAAAAAGATCATGACCTGAAAGCCATCTTTGAAAAAAAAGTTATAGAAATAAAAGAACCAGAAGAAAAGATTGCCTTATTAAAAGAAAAAATTACTTCCCTTATTACCCAATTAAGAGAAAGGGGAGTGGAGATTCCGACAGAAATTGAAATGTTGACTAAAGAACCTGAGTTAATTTTTAATAGAAATTTACGAATCGGAGATACGAACGATGACGTTAAAAGTCTCCAAATTACTTTAAACCTTGACCCTGAAACCAAGGTGGCCGAAACGGGTCCCGGCTCTCCCGGCTTTGAAACCAAATACTTCGGCCCTTTAACTCGACGGGCTGTTATTAGGTTCCAAGAAAAATATGCCTCAGGGGTGTTGGCTCCTTGGAATTTGACATCAGGAACAGGCTATGTTGGAAGCACAACTCGAGAAAAGTTGAATGAGATTTTAGGCGATTATGAAAAAGAATTATCTGGGGAAGAGAAAATAGAATTTTTAGAAAAACAAATTTCTTTGTTGGAAGAACAACTGGAAGAAATTCCAGTGGTAGATGTTGTCTTTACTCAAAACTTAAGCCTTGGTTCTTACGGAAAAGAAGTTAAATTATTACAGCAATTTTTAAATTCTCAAGGATTCTTATTAGTTGAAACAGGCCCTGGTTCTCCTGGAAACGAAACAACCTATTTTGGTCCTTTAACTCGTGAGGCTGTTATTAGATTTCAAGAAAAATACGCCGAAGATATTCTAGAACCTTTAGAGCTAGAAAAGGGAACTGGTTTTGTCGGAGAGCTCACTCGGAAAAAACTTAATAAGCTTTAATTAAGAGGGGATATATTGTGCGACACTAATCTAAATCTTGCCCACTATGAAATTCCCGGTGAATGTCACGTAACCTTTTATTAGTAACATGAGTATAGATTTGAGTACTATTGATGCTTTGGTGGCCCAAAAACTCTTGAATATTTCTTAAATCAACCCCTTTAGCTAATAAATCGGTAGCCATACTGTGACGTAAAGTATGAGGGGTAGTAAAAATAGGCAAGCCGGCTTTGACCACACATTTTTTAACTATTCTTTCAATAGATCGAGGAGTTAGTCTGGAAGAAGAATCCTTTCTAGCCCGATAATTAATAAAAAGGGGCTTTTTATTATCATTTCTGGTATCTAAGTATTTTTTTAACCAACCTAGAGCTCTTTTTGAAAAGTAGACAGTCCGAGGATGATTTCCTTTACCAACAATAGAAACTTCTAAATCTTCTTTATCTTTTATATTTTTAAACTGTTCTTGGTCCAAAGCAACTAACTCTGATATTCTCAAGCCAGTAGAAAATAATGCTTCCAAAATAGCTCGATCTCTTAGGCCATTTCTGTTATTTATATCAGGAGCTAACAAAAGCTTTTTTATTTGTTCTAAATTAAGAAATTTAACGGTTTTTTCCTTTTTAACGTCCTTAGGAAGGCTTATCTTATCCGATGGGATCGAAACCACGTCTTTGGCGGCAAAGTAGCTTAGAAGGGCTCTCAGAGCGATTAAATAGTAGTTTTGAGTGACGCGCTTCAAGGATTTTCCTTTTTCATCCCGATGACGAGAAAGGTAGAGTCGATACTGCCAGATATCATCAGTAGTCAATTGATGGGGTAATAGATCAGATTTATTTTTTTTCTTTAACCAGCCAACAAACTTTTTCAAGTAGCGAAAATAATTTTCCTGGGTTTTATTAGCCAAACCTTTCTCTATTTCACAATAGTCTAAAAAGTCGGGAATATGGTCTATTATCGATTTATTGGACTTTTGCATATCTTAATTGTCGCTTTATCACCATTGTACGACATTTACTATATTCATAATAAACAAACTAAAACGCTTGTCAATACCCTATTTTTCAATCCTTCTGAGGGCGAGAATTATTAAAACTAAAAAAGTAGTAACGACAGCAGCTAAAACGAAATTAGCGCCAACTGCCAAGCCAATAGCTGAAGCTACCCATAAACCGGCGGCCGTAGTTAATCCTCTTATCTTTTCCCCAGAAGCAATAATAGTTCCTGCTCCCAAAAAACCAATTCCGCTGACTATTCCGGCCGCTATTCTAGCCGTATCAGCGTTTTCAAAGGCATACAACCCCACTATCGTGAATAAAGCGGAACCCAAGCAAACCAACATATGGGTTCTTAAACCAGCATAACCTTTTTCGGTTTTGGCTTTTTCTCTTTCCAAGCCAACTAAGGCCCCTAATATGGTAGCAATTAATAATCTTATAATAATATTAATCTCACTCATATCTTATAATTTTTTTAAATCTTTCCAATAGGCTTTCTTTCACTCTTTCAGTCTCTTGTTCCACTCTTTGTTCAACATATTCTTTTCTGGTGTCTATTTGCCTGGTTAAAAAACCAGCAAAATAAGACCAAAGGTTCTTTAATTGATTTAAAAGCCAACCAAATATTTGTTGAAATATTTCCCAAACTTTCATCCCCTCCCCTTCTAATTCCCTGGCAACAATATCCCCGCCTTCCGGTAATTGGAAAGCTCTAACAGGAGTAATGATTAGGCTTAATAGTATTAAAAATATAATAGTTTTTTTCATTTTTTTGCTTTTTTAACCCTTTCTAATGTTTTTTCTTTGCCTAAAACTGCCGCTATTTCAATTGGCCCAGCTGATGACTTTTTACCAGTCAAAGCTACTCTTAATGGCCACATTATATATCCCCTATTCTTGCCCTCGCCTATCTCTTGAGCAAAGTCTAAAGATAGTTCTGACAACTTTTTATTCAAATTATCAAATTTCCATTCTTCTATATTATTTAACTCTTTTTCTAATTTGTCAAGAGCATCTTTAGGATCTCTTTCTTTCCATTTTAATAAAGCTTTATCATAAGATAACTCTTTCTGAAAAAAATAGGAAGTGAGTTCGGTTATTTCTGATAATTTTTTTAATCTTTCTTGATATAAACCTATGATTTTTTCTAAATATGGAAAAGAAATTGTTTCGCCTGTTTCTTTAATTTTGTAATTATGAATAAGTTGCTGCCCTCCATAAGCTGGCGGATATTGCTCGGTAGCTATAACTGGTTCTATTAAGTCTAAATAAGGAATACATAATTGAGTTAATTCTGAAATATCTTTTTTCCTGATATAGAAACCATTTAAATAATTTAATCTTTCTAAGTTAAAAATAGCGGCTGATTTTTGAGTTTTCTCGAGAGAAAAATCTTTTATTAATTCTTTTATCGAATAAATTTCCTTTTCATCGCCCGGGTTCCATCCTAAAAAAGCTAGAAAGTTAATAATTGTTTCTTTTAAATAACCATCATTTTTATATTCTTCAATTGCTGTTGCTCCATGTCTTTTACTTAATTTGCTTTTGTCTGGGCCTAAAATAACCGGAAGATGGCCATACAAAGGAGTAGTAAAGCCTAAAGCTTCCTGGATTAATATTTGCTTTGGGGTATTGGGCAAAAGATCCTCTCCTCTTAAAATATGACTAATTTTCATTTCAAAATCATCTATAGTAACTGCTAAGTTATATAAAGGTTTTTCAACACTTTTAGCAATAGCAAAATCATCAATAAGTTTAGTGTCAAATTTTATTTCTCCTCTTATTAAATCGGAAAATTTTATTTCCTTATCTGGGGTTTTAAATCTAATAATAAATGGCTGATTTTCTTTTAATTTTTGATTAATTTCTACTTGGCTCATGCTTCGGCATTTTTGACTATATTGAGTAGGCTTACCAATGCTCATTTGATACTGTTTTTCTGCATTTAATTCTTCAGGAGAACAAAAACAATAGTAGGCTTTATTCTCACTGATAAGTTTTTTAATGTGTTTTTTATATATTTCTTCTCTTTCTGATTGCCGATAGGGGCCATATTGACCGCCGATATCTGGTCCTTCATGCCACTCAATTCCTAACCATTTTAAATTAGTAACAATATCTTGCTCAAAAGATGCTTTAGATCTTTCTTGGTCAGTATCTTCTATTCTTAAAATTAAATTGCCCTTTTCTTTTTGGACAAGAAGAAAATTAAACAAAGCGGTTCTGGCATTACCAATGTGTAGAACTCCGGTTGGAGATGGAGGAAATCTTAATCTCATTTTTTTTCTAAATATTTAGCTAAAGGAGGAAGGATTTGTTTTTTTCTAGAAGAAACCCCAGGAAGAAAAATATAATTATTTTCTTCTTTTTTATTAAAAGCCTTTTCGGCTACTTTTTTTTCCTCTTCTAACAATAACATTTCGCTATCATTTTTCAAAATATCAATTAAAACAAAAAATATTAAATCTATTTTTTTTTCTTTTTTGATTTTTTTCAGATTAACCAATAAATCTCTTTCTTTGGCTTTTTTGGTGTCTACTGTTTCAAAAACACCAATGCCAAATTTTGTTTTTCCAGCCTGAAATTCTTTATAGTCCTTATTAATTAATTTAGTAGTTGAAATGTCAGAAATATCAGACTTCATCTCAAAAATTTTTTTAGTTAATTTTTGAATATTTTCGTTAGCAATTCTACTTAAAATTTTTACCATTCTTTTATCTTCTAAAGTAGTAGTAGGAGAAGTAAGGCCAAAAGTATCGGACAAAACACCAGCCAACAAAAGGCCAGCTCTTTTTTTAGTTAGTTTAAAATTGTTCTCTAAAAACATTTTAGATAGAACGGTGCTGGTAGCTCCTACTGGTTCGGAACGATAAAAAACAGGAAAATGGGTTTTTATCCCCCCTAATTTATGGTGATCTAAAATTCCTAAAATTTCTGCTTTATCACAACCCGGGAAAGATTCTTCAAAGGAACCATGGTCCACTAAAAATACTTTTTTGTTTTCAATGCTTTTAATTAATAGGGGTTGTTTTTGTTTAAAATGTTTTAAAATGAATTCTACTTCTTTATTTAAGTCCCCTCCCCTTTTGGCCTGAAAATCATATTCTTTAAAATAAGGAAGCTTAATTTTTTTGAAAAAATCTTCAAGAACAATAGCTGAAACAATTGCGTCGGTGTCTGAATTATTATGAGGAATAATTAATGCTTTCATTTTATTTCTAATATTTTATATTTTTCTGATTGAAATTCTACCACCTCCCCTTTTTTACGACCTAAAAAAACTTTTCCTAAAGGAGATTCAGACGATATCTTCCAGTTTAAGGGGTCGGAATCCAAGGAATCAACAATCTCTATTTCTGCTTGATCAGTTTTTATTTTAGAACCAATTTGAACAATATCTTTTTGCCCTTTTTCAGCTATTTTTGAGTTTTTTATTAGATTTTTTAATTTTAAAATCTTGCCTTCTAGTAAGGCTTGCTCATCTTTGGCTTCATGATATTCGGCGTTTTCTTTCAAATCCCCATAAGCAGCTGCTTTCTTAATTTTTTTAGCAACTTCTTTTCTTTCTTCCTCTAGTCTTTTCAAATCCTTTTTTAGTTTTTCTAATGTTTTTTTAGTTATCATATTTTTCTTTAAAATACCAGTCTAGGGTTCTTTGGGCAACTAATGAAGAAGCCAACTGAATCCCCTCAACATCCTCTATTATTATTGTTAAAACGATCTCTGGGTCGTCATAAGGGGCAAAAACAGTAATCCAGTTATGATACCGGTTTTCTCTTGAGGTTTGAGCCGTTCCCGTTTTAGCAGCTGAACTAACAGGCAAAGATTGTAAAATTCTAGCTGAAGCATTAGGGACCCCTTCTCCAGTAACTGCTCTTCTCATTCCTTCTCTAACAGTTTCTAGGTTTTTTTCTAAAAATAGGTTTTCTTGTATAATCTCCGGTTTAATTTTTTTAATAATATTTTTTTCTTGGTCTAAAATATTTTTTACTATTTTAGGAGAAAAAAAAGTTCCCTTGTTTGCTATTATAGAATAAGAATTAGCTACTTGCAAGGGGGTAATATCAAGATCTCCCTGTCCAATAGAAAAATTATAAGTGTCACCGGTCCACCAGTTTTCATTTTTTATCTCTCTTTTCCATTCAGGAGATGGAATAAAACCTCTTTTTTCTCCTGGAATATCAATGCCGGTAATTTTCCCCCAACCAAAGGTTTCAAGATATTCTTTTATTTTACTAGATCCTAACCCTTTCTGACCTTCGTATCCGCCACCTATGATATAAAAATAAACATTGCAAGATTCGGCAATAGCTTTTTGCATGTCCGATAAGCCATGCACTCTTAAATCTCTAAAATTATAAATTATTGATGGATCATAACTATGAGGAACAGTTATTTGACCCTTACAATTTATTTGCTTTTTTGAAGAAATAATACCTTCTTCTAGGGCCGCTACCCCAGTTAAGGGTTTAATGGTAGAGCCAGTGGCATAAAGACCGCTGATTGCCCTATTGAAAAAAGGTTGCCTTGGATCTTCAAAAGTTTCTTGAATTTTCTGATAATCCTTAGTCGAGAAAAGATTATTATTATACCCAGGAACACTAACCATAGATAAAATACCCCCAGTTTTAGGGTCAATAGCAACAGCAGCCGCTCTATTAGAGCCAATATTATTTAGAACTTCTTCTAGTTCTTGATATAATTTTATTTGTAAGTCAGAGTCTATCCACAACTCCAGATTGTACCCAGGTTCGGGCAAAGAAACAATTTTTTCAGAAATAATATTTCCTAAACTATCTCTTTCTGCTAATAATTCTCCTGGTCTTTTTCTCAAGTAATTATCATAGGATCTTTCTAACCCCATTTTTCCAATATAATCTTGTAAAGAATAATCTTCATATCTTTCTAATTCTTCTTTACTTATTTTACCAATATAACCTAAAAGATGAGAAAATACTTCAGGATTTTCATATTCTCTTACTAAAGACTGCTCATAAAAAACAAAGGGGAAACTTCTTGATTTAAGGAAAATTAGGGTTTCAATATCAATGTTTTCTTTAAAAAATATATTGTCTTTTTCTGTCCCTGAATCAAAATCTATAATATTCTTTATTTCTTCCAGTTCTTCGTTGGTGGCTTTTTCTAGGTCTAGATAAAGATTAAAGACAACTCTATTAGAAGCTAATTGTTTTCCCGAATTATCATAGATAACTCCCCTACCAGCTGTTAAAGAGCTGGATAGGTATTTATTCTGATTAGCTAAAGCTTGAAAATTCTTAACCCTGAAGGCTTGGAAATAAAAAGTAAAAAGAAAAAGAAAAAAAATCAAAATAAAAAATAAAGAAAACAAGCTTAAAAATTTTTTCTGAGAAATCTTGACTTCTTTTCTCTTAGAAGAAATTCCTAGCTCTTGTTCTTTTTTTTGAGCCAAATTATCTAAAAAAATATCATTAGGCTCTAATTGATGTTTATCTTTCGACATATGGAATTTTAACATGAGGCCTTATTAAATATTTTATTAAAAAAGTTAATGTTAATAAAATTATAATATTAAAGCCAATGAAATTATTAGAAAAAATATCTAGAAAAAATCCACCAATTAAAGCATTAAAAAAAGCCAAGTCACTCTCTTTTTTTTCTAAGAATGACCAAAAAATAATTACCCAAAAAGTAAGATTGAACAAGTCTACCAAAAAACTTGTTTGAAATAAAACTAAAAAATAAAGTAAAAATAAGGAAATTATATATTTAATCATTAATAATAAACAAATAGTTTAATTTTCTAATATTAAAGGCCGGCTCTACTTCAATCGTTAGAAAGGGCTCTACATCTTTTTTGATAACTTTTACAACTTTTCCTATTAAAAATTCTTTACTGGTGACAATATCCCCTTTTTCCACATTTTTATCCGAAGGAATTAAGTCTAGTTTTGTTCCGTTCAATAACCCGGAAATATTTTTTTCCAAAATTTCCGCATTAAAACTACTATTAGAATGGGTAATTATTTTTACCTTTGATTGGTTAGAAAAAGACTCAACTACTTTTCCAACTAATACTTTGTCTTCGGTAATCAACAAAGAGTCTTCTTCGGCCGATTTATTAATCAAAAGATAATTATTTTTTCTTGAAAGAATCCTAGCAAGATCCAATCTAAACTGATCGTTCAACTTAATATCTAAAGCCTCTTTCAAAACCTTATTTTCTTTTTCTAGTTCTTGCAAAAAAATATTTTCTAATTTTAATTTTCTATTCTCTTTTTGTAGCTCTTCCATCCTTTCTTTAAAAGAGCTGATTTTAAATATTGTTTCGGAAAAACTAAAAAAATCTTGGCCTTGTTGCCAAAAAAAAGTTTGGATGGGAGATGAAATATTATAGAAAAAAGATCTTGTTTTTTCTGGAAGAAAATTTAAGAATAAAAAAAAGATAAAAATAATTATTAATATTTTTTTCATCAATTTAATTATAGCTTAAAATAAAAGCCCTGTAAAAGGGCTTTGAATTATAGGCATTATAGGGAAGCTACCTACTTTCACGCCTAAGCGCTATCATCGGCCTTGGAAGATTTCACTTCCGTGTTCGGAACGAGAACGGGTGGAGCACTTCCAGTATAGCTTCCTTATAATACCTACAATTATCAATTATCAACCAAGCTTCTTGCTAGAAACAAGAGTAATAAAATTGCATGACTTATTAGTACTGCTCAGCTAAAGATATTGCTATCCTTACACTTACAGCCTATCAAACTCATAGTCTTTGAGAAGTCAATAAATCCTAATCTTGGGATGGGCTTCGTGCTTATATGCTTTCAGCGCTTATCCCTTCCTAACTTAGCTACCCAGCAATGCTCTTGGCAGAACAGCTGGTACACCAGAGGTTAGTTCCTCACGGTCCTCTCGTCAAGTAATCCCGACATTTCTGTGGGCTTAGACTATATCTTCATCCATTGTAAAAATGGAGTCGGCGTATTATAGTGATTTAATTTCACTATCCTATTTTGTTCTCTACAAAATAAAGTCGTTACGGGGACAAACTAAAATTTCATTATTGCCTCTAGATCTTGCGCTAATTTTTTTGAACTTTTTTTACCAGATTGATATGTTTCCTTCCTTACGGCGACTAAGCTATTTATTATTGTTTTTTTATCCAACTTTGTCAATTCATTAATTTTTCTTTCTTCTAGGATTTGTAAGGCTTTAAATAAATACTTAACCTGATTCTTTTTAAATCTAAGATAAGGATACAATCTTTTAAGTATTTTTTGTACTTGCCTATACCCGTTAATTCTTAATTCGGTCATACCATCTTTTCTTCGAGATATATATCCAATCTTTAATTTATTTTTTATCCAGAAAAGCGGTTTTTCATGTCTAGTATCTTGATAAAAGCAGATAGTAAACATTAATCGTTTTCTGTTTAAATAATCAGTTCTTTTTTTAACTTGAAACATAATACTTCCATCGCCGTCAAGAAACCCAGCAATATAAGCAAAATCTATTTCTTTTGT
>PWMZ01000002.1 GCA_003559065.1 Candidatus Nealsoniibacteriota bacterium | reverse complement strand
TTTTGAATTCAAGGTTGTGGTTTGCGGGTACAGATGCTGAGCCAGCAACACTGTGGGCGTCAGCATTACCAGAATCAGGATCTCCAGTAAATTATGAGGATCATACCTATTACAAGACGGTTACCACCACCACACTGGAGCCAACGGAACCAGAGACGTGGGAGGATCCGGAGCTGCCGGAACATGAGTGGGTTACGAGGCAGAATAACATCACGACTGATGCCCATGCGATTAAGATCACGCTGGGATCTGAGAAGAATGAAGAGATCCAGTGGATGATCGGGCGGCATCACCTGGTTGTGTTCACCTCCTCCGGGGAGTGGACCATCTCGGGTGACATTACAGCGCTGTCCCAGTTTGCGCAGCTGCAGACCAGATATGGGGCGTCAGGGTTCCAGGGCGAGCTCATGAATGATGCGGTGCTGTTCGTGCAATCCGATCATAAGCGCATACGCGAGTATTACTATTTAAGCCAGGAGGGGACGTATATGAGCCCTGATCTGGTGTTTGCTGCAGACCACATCACCCAGGTAGGGATAGAGTCCATTGCCATGCAGCGAGCCCCTGAACCGCATTTGTATGCAGTCTTAGGGAATGGGGAATTGGCAGTGTTGACGTACAACCGGATGTACGGGGTGACAGCATGGTCTGTATGGAGTTCAGCAGACGCCATTGTTGAGGACGTGGCAATACTGGATAGCTCAGACGGGGAAGAGGTTTATATCTCTGTAGAGCGTGGTGCAATTAGGACCCTTGAGAAGTTTGTGGATCCCTACACTGCTGAGTGGCACATGGACTGCAAGCATACAGTAGACACAGACGGCAGCGGGGTTCCAGATTCCCATGACTTGGATGGAGAGGTAGACTGGACCTATCTGGATGAGAATGGATCCGTTGTTGAAACCCTAGAACCGGACAGCAGTTACACGCGAGGCATTATGTATGCAAGTTATCTGCAGACGAACATCCTAGAAGGGCAGGGTCCATATGGATCCTCGACTACCAGAGTAAAACGGGTCAATGAAGTACGCGTGAGAGTGGTAAACTCTGGACTGTGCGAGGTAGGGTACATAGGGCGTCGCGAACGCAGCCGAGAGGAATTCCCGTATACAGGAGACCTTAGAGTTCCTGCTCCAGGAACTTATGGCCGGGATACAAAAATAGAGATCCATAGTGTTGACGGGAATCCACTCATGATCACGGCTATGGTCCCGGACTTGGAGGTGGTATAATGTCGGTCGAATTAGCAGTTGCGATAGTAGGAGGAGCTCTTAAGATAGGGTCCTCTATTCTCTCGAGACACGCACAGCGCTCGCAGGACAAGAAAACCATTAGACGTCAGAATATTGAGCTGGGGCATCAAAGAGATTACCTCACGGGCACACAAGCACTTCAGACACGTCATGGCTGGGATATGTTTGGTGAAAGATCATCCACTGCCATGAATCAGGCTGGAAGAATGAGAGATCGCACAGAGGCCCTCGCGGACTTGGCGAGATTGAACGCCCAGCGGGATATACAGGCGTTTGGCCGACAGATGCATACACAGGCTCAGATATCAGGGCGTCAGATCGGGCAGATGCGAGTATCTCAAGCAATAGAACAGAGCCAGGCACGGCAGCAAGCTGCAATGTCGGGATTACGTATGGAGGGATCTGTAGGCAGCCTTGAGGCACTCCATCGCGACATAGGGGGAGAGCAAGAGTCTCTGGCCAGGTTGCAGATGACCGGGCAAATAGATGCGGGGGTGAGCCAAATCACCCAGATGCGCGAGACCTCCATCCAGAGAGCCGAGGAGCTGCGCCAAGATGCTGTGGAATATATAACCAGAGCAGAGGAGTCAAATGCCTTGATGAGAATGCAGACTGAACATGCCATTGAGGAATTAGATTACCGAACCGGATTCTTGACTGCCCAGATAGACAGGCAAGTAAAAATCGGAGAAGAGGATCTGGAATGGTTGGATTCCTGGTGGGGCGGAAAAGGCTTGGCATGGCTTGGAGCAGGGGCCGACGTAACATCTACAGCGATGGATTCTTGGAGCTGGTATTCCCAGCATAGCTAGGAGGAGATGATGGCACTAGACAGATCGCGATACTGGAGACAGCTCGAGCAAAGCATGGGCAATCTCGATGCCTCCATGAAGAACTTCTCCTCAATGGTCATACAGAAAGAAGCTCAGCAGCAGCTGCAGCAGGCCACCCTTACCGTCGTACCGATGGTAGAGAAAAACAGGAATGAGCTGATTCATAATCCCGCGCTGACCCATGAGGAACTGCTGGAAGGCTGGGAGGCGCAGCGTGAGGACATGCTGAAGGCCGGACTAGACATAGCCACAAACCCGCTGGCCAAGCGGCTCTTCGAGGAGCGCTTTGAAGAGCTGTATGTATCTAACACCACCAGGTTGCAGACGGAGGCTATCCAGAGGAAGTTTCAGGAGTTGGGAAGGCAGACAATCAACAACGCTGACAGGGTCATAGAAATGGGTGGCAACCTGGATACTATGATCGACTCATTGTTTGAAACACTTGGCGGTGGGTTTGCGGGAGGTCGTCCAAAGCTTGAGGAAGGAGAAAAGCCAACCTATAGCAAAGAAGATATGGATTCTCCCATATTTGGCTATGATAAGACTTGGGAGATCTTCGA
>PWMZ01000011.1 GCA_003559065.1 Candidatus Nealsoniibacteriota bacterium | reverse complement strand
CGAAAGGTTAATTGAAATAAATCCCGACCCTCAATATCAGGCTTCTTTAGCTTTTACCTATAAGGAGTTGGGCTATTTCGAAAAAGCAAAAAACTTAGCTTTAAAAATACTAGAAGAACACCCGGAACAGAAACCGGCTATTGAACAATTCTTAGACACTTTTTAGTTTAGAGTATAATTTTCAGCAGCAAACCGATACTGCTCTAAGAATAACTTTTTAAAGGGAATAATGGAATTCAGTTCATAAAATACCAAAGTTGCCGTTTTATATTCTTTTTCATCGACGCTTCTGTAAGAAAGCGGGGCATGGTTATAAGCTAATAGAATGGCATTTGCCACTAGCCGACTAGTTCTTTTGTTGCCATCTTCAAACGGTTGAATATAGCTTAAGCCCAGCAAAGCCATCATTGCTTTGGCGCAAGGATTATTCAATCGAAAAACAGTTTTCTCTAATTCTTTCATTGCTTCTTTTATCTGATAAATATTGCCCAAAGGACGATAAATGGAGCCAGTAATACCTACTTCACTTTTTCTAAAACCTTGGTTGATTTTCAAATCTTTGACAATAAAAGAGTGTAATTTTTCCACTAAAGCCGGAGTAATCTTTTTAAATAAGAGCTTGTTTTTATAAGCAAAATAAAAAGCATCTTTGTGGTTAAGAATCATTTGAGTCTCCTCTTTGGTTTTGCCGGAAGCCTCCTTGTTATCTAAAATAAGCTTTTCCGTATCTAAAAGAGTATACGTGTTTCCCTCTATCTTGGACGACTTCCAAGAAAGCTCAATGGTTAAACGCTCCAATTCTTTCTTTTTAATAGCTAAGGATAAGTTTTTACTTTTTTTTCTGTAATTATCGGTAACTTCATCTAATTTTTTTAATTCTTTTTCTGAAAAAATCTCTTTGCAAAAAGAAGAAAAAAGCTCAAAATTATAATCTTTTTCCCCGTACCTTTTATCGGGCTCAAAAGCTATGTATCTTTGAGCATTAACCGGGAAAAATAGTCTTCCCAAAACACTTACTTGATAAGAGGTGGATCTACCCGAGCCCCTTACAAATAAAAGACCTTTTTCTTTCATTTGAGAAAGGGTTCTTTTAATAGTCGCCAAAGAAAATTCTTGGTCTTTCTTTTTCAATTCAGCCCGAACTTCCGAAGACTGAATCTTCTTTTTTTTAAGGACAATAGAAATAATATCTTTTTCTCTTTGATTCAATTTAATCATTTTCGTATCATTCAACTACTTTAATCGTATCATTTTGATACGATTATGTAAAGATCAGTCTTTCCCAACATGAAAAATCACTCTTAAAGCTACCACGATAACAGCGGCGGAAGATAAGACTAAAACATTACTTAAAGCAGCTAATATTTCTTCGGTTGCTTTAAGATAATTTAAACTCGCCGAACCGATTAACAAAAGAACGGAAACGGCAATTAAAAAGTGAATACTCTCTTTAAAAGAAATATTAAAAAACCCAACTATTAAGCCTAGGAAAAACAAGAAATAGAAAAAATCTATTTCTTGATAGTAAAAACCAGCAAAAAAAGCGGCTATTAAAGAGATTAAAAAAATTACTCTACCTATAGTTTCCATAAGATTATTCCGGACTTTTAGCCATAACAAAAACCTGTTTTAAAGCAACAACAAAGGCGGCCGCTGATATGAATGAGATAATATTATAAAGCATGTCCTGAGCCATTCTAGGGCCTTCTATGGCTATTTCTTGAACAACCATGGCCGTGTCTACTTGCAAGACAGCAGTACTGGCTATTAAAAGTGCCATCATAGCTACTAAAAAATGAGTACTTTCTTTTTCGGTAATATTCAAAAAACCAACGATTATACCTAAGATAAAAAGAAAAGTGGCTATTTTAGGAATAGCAACAAAAGCAGCTACTATCGCTAAAATTAAACCGACTAAAAAAGAAATATGTCCTATTATTACTAAGTTTTTCATATTAGTTCATCATATCTTTTTAAAAACCGTTGTCAATACCTTTACTATAATCATTTTTTGTGGTAGGGTATAAATAGTAGTTCGTTGAAATAGTGTCTAATTAAACCTTTTTAAAAGAGATAATAAATGAAAATAGTAGCTTGTGAGGAGTGCGGAAAGGTATTGTGGGAAGACGAATGGAAATCTATCTGTGATGTCTTAGACGAAGCACTTTCTAAAAAAAGAGAGCTGAACTGTAAAAAAATAAAGGTTCGGTTCAAAAAATGTGAAGTCTGCTCTAAAAAGATTGTGCTTTGTGGAATTTGCAGCAAAATTTTAGAAGGCCCCAGGAAAGGAGCAAAGGTCAAAAAAACAGATCTTGAGAAAATTAAAGGACAAGTAGTTATTACTTGCCGAAAGTGTGGATAAAAGTTACTCTAATGGAGGGGAAAGAAATGAAAAGTATAAACATAGTCTATTGCTCGGTTTGTGGAAGAATCTGCCAAGGACCTGAATGGGTAGGTTCTTATACTACGATAGGAACAATAATAGAAGAGTTCCTATCCCAGAAAGGAGGCTCAATAAAAATAAAGGAGGGACGATGTTCCTCCTGTTCGTAACTCAAGGGGGGGAAGTTTGAAAAAACAACCCCCCTCTTTTTATTCTTGTAACTCTTTAATTTTAGCTCTGGTGGTTTTGCCAACAAAACCAGTTCCTTCT
>PWMZ01000014.1 GCA_003559065.1 Candidatus Nealsoniibacteriota bacterium | reverse complement strand
TCTCTTACTAACGGAGAAGAATACATAGCACTTATTCTAGAACCTTGCATTACATAATCTGAAAAACCTTTTTCTACTTCATCGTATTCATAAAACTGTGCTTTTTTGTTTCTGTTGTTTTCTTTTCTTAAAATCTCTAATATTCTAAAAGAACTATTTCTCCAAATAAAAGCGAATAAGTTCTTGCTGCCATCTACTTTTCCCTGAACTATTTTTTTCCATAAGTTTTCTAAACACTCTTGTGTCATATCTTCAACTCTATCTCTATCATATATTTTAAACTGATGCATTATTAAAAAGGAAGATATTCTTTCAGCTTCTTTAAAAAAAGTATTCATATCTCCTTCAGCATACAGCTCTATAAGTTTATCCTTATCTATATCCATATTATTTCAGAAGTCCCTTATTATCTACATAAAATCTTAGTTCTACATAAATCTGTTGAACTCTTCCAAACTGAAAAGCTGCTTTAGCTTTGTCAAAATCATCTGATTTTAATAATTCTTTTTCCGTTGCATTTATTGCCTCTTCTAAACTTATAAACTTTTGTTTTATAAGCCTATCAACTTGTTCATTACTTATGCTCATTTAAATCTCCTTTATTTTTTCGTCAATATAACTCTGTGGAACTATTTTCGTCAATCCATCATCATCTTCAATCATATACATTTTTTCATTTATACTATTTATAGTATTCGCAACAACATCTAATATAGAAATACCCAGTATGTCAAATTTTACTATACCAACTTCATCAAGTGTTTGAACCTGCCCACTTTCAGGAAAAGCAGTTACTAAATTGCCGCTTACTTTATCAACTGGAATAAGTTCATACACAGGCCTGTCTAATACTGCCACGCCCCCGGCATGTTTGCCTCCTTGGCGCACCTTATTAACAAAGTAAGGAACTAAATCTAAAATGTCTTTATACTTTTCATAAATAGAGTATAAATCAGATCTTGAGAATTTAATTCTCTCTAGATTTTCATCCCAAGTTTCTTGAGAGTTTAACTCACCTGTAAGAGAGTTACTTTCTTTAAAAGGAACTTCATATATTCTCATTAAATCTTTTGCGGCAGAAGCTACACCCATCTTTGTATAAGTTCCGACAGAAATAACCCTATCCTCTCCAAACTTATTTCTTAAATATTCAGTTACTTTTTCTTTTGCTTCTGGAGAAAGATCTGTATCTATATCAATTCCACCTGATGCGCCAGGCTTTACTTGTATCATATCTAAATCTTTTGATAAGTCTACAGTTTTTGTAAAACCAAGCAGAAAAGGAAGAACATATCGATTGTCTATTCTATCTTTGTTTTGTTCAAACTCTTCATAAATATTTCTGTCGTTATTATGAAATCGTTTTAGAGCGGTTATTTCCTTTTTATACCTTTCGACATAATCTGGATATTCCTTAATCTTTTCATCGCACAAACTTTTTATTTCTTTAAAATTCATAATCCCCTACACCACAATATAATCATCTTTAATTATTTCTGTCAATTCATACTTTACTCTTTCCCAAAGCAAAGAATCTTTTCTGATTTCTTTTGCTCTGCGAATAAAACTTTCTATTGTTTCATCTGGCTCATCTGGAATAGATGCATCAAAATCACTTTTAAACTCTTTATCGTTATTATATAAATCAACTATATCATCTATATAATCAGCTAAGTCAATTTCAGTTTCTAACTCAACCGTGATATACCTTCCTCGTCTGTTCCATGCTCTCATTTATTATACCTTCTTTAAATATATTTGTCAACCATTAATGTTTGCGAATTTTCTCAGCTTTTGCAGAAACACTTTTCTCGGCATGTATTTAGAATCCGCACTTCTTCCTTCATAAAACTCAAACTTTTCTCCATTGTTTAAAACAATAGCATACCTTCTCCAAGCATCATCGCCGTATACCGAAGTTACTGCAACTATAGCTTCAATATTTATTAGTAAAGAGTCTTCTTCTTTTCCTACTGATATAAAATTCATAAATATATCCTAGCTGTATTTTTTAAAATATCAACTAACTGTTCGCTAAGCTGAAACCTTTCTTTATTTATATCGATAGACTTGAAAATATCCCCATCGGCATGTCTTTCGGATGCAGCCTTCCAATCTAAAAACATTTCAACCAAATCAAACAAATCCATTCCATTTACACCGTTATTGTAGAATTCTGGATGGTGAGAGTTCTCTTTATAATGATGCTCTAAAGCTACTTGAAGCTCTTTCAAATACTCTTTATACTCATCACTTCCATAAGTGCAATCTTTTAACTTAGGAGTGTAAATATCAAACAGTTCTTTTTCTGGTGAGTTCAATTTGCTATTATCGTGGCAAATAGCTCTATCCATCAATTCCTTTGAAAATTTTATAAGTAATGTATTTACTCTTTTAATATGTCTTAATGTGTCTGCCGCGCTATCGTATTCCATTATTCAATTCCTTTTATTATTTTTTAAAGATAAATCTAGAATTACCGCAATCCCAAATTCTATCATAACCATTTATCTGCATATTCTGCCATTAAGTTAAATTTTCATTAAAAACATCCAAGGTTTTTTTTAGTTTGTGTTTTTGAAACTTCATTCTGTTCGTCGTATCTTTGTATTTATACATATAAAAATAATTAGGTTTTGTAAATTTATCAAAAACAAAACCATTTCTTAAATATATACTTCCATCAAAAAACCTTTTATCTGAATATGTTATTAATCTATCAAAGCTAAAATTATTAAGATAATATTTTAACAATTTAGAAAAACCACCAACCACAGAAGTATTTAGTTTATTAGCAAATCTTATTATTTCAAAAGCATTTTTTTCAAACCTAGATTTAGAAATACTTAAAGCACATACTATTTCATTATTATAAAATAAAGCTAAATTAACGGAAGATTTTATATGTCCTTGTATATGATTTTTATCGTAGAATTTTTTTAAATCTTTACTTGAAACTTTTTTTAATTTGCATTTTCTAGCAAATATTTTATCATCTATTATTCCTAATTTATTTTTTATAATAGATTTAACTATATCTTTTTTATATAACCACTCATTTTCAAAAATATGAAAAATCTTATAACCTAATTCATTAAAAAATAAGGTTTTATTTATATGATAATTTCTATCTTTCTTCCCTCCTATTTCACTATGCCAATATAAACCATTCATTTCAAAACCAATATTTTTTTCTTCTATTAAAGCATCAATTTCAAATTTTTTATATCTTTTCTTTCTAACCGCAAACCCCAAACCTTTTATAAAATCAATCATTTCTTTTTCAGAAGAAGATGTTGTTATAATAGTGGGATAACACTTAAAACACCTAGGAATCCTACTAGAAAAAACATGACTTTTAAAAACATTTCCACACTTCACACACTTCCAAAAATATTCATTTTCATAACCGCTTCCCTTATATTCGCTCTCTTCAAAAAGTGGAACTACATATTCTTTTCTATTGTTTACTATAGAATTATAATCTTCTTTTTTTCTTTTTTTTATTGACTCTTCCGTCAAGAAACCACATTCAACCCCAAAGTTTTTCAAAGTAGTGTTTCTTACTTTTTCTCTTACTTCTTTGTTTTGTGAAGGATTTTCTACCCCATATCTTTCTAAATTTGTTTTTTTTATTTTTTGTTTTACTTCTTCATTTTGTAAAGAACATTCAACCCCATATCTTTCTAAATTAGTTTGTTTTATTTTTTCTTTTACTTCTTCTGTAATAGAATAATTATTATTTTCTTTAAACTCCTTACTTTGAAAGTAATATTCCACTCCATACCTTTCTAAGTTAGTTTTTTTATATTTTTTAGATATTAAGATATAATCAGTAGCTTGTTTCTTTTTTTCTTTTACCTCTTCATTTTGTGAAGGATTTTCAACCCCATATCTTTCTAAATTTGTTTTTTTTATTTTTTGTTTTACCTCTTCATTTTGAAGGGGGGTTTCTACCCCATATTTTTCTAAATTAGTTTGTTTTGTTTTTTCTTTTGTTTTTTCGTTATTTCTAGCGCATTTTACAGAACAAAATTCTCTATAACCTGTTGAAATTTTATCAAAAGAAACTTCTTTCCCACATTCTTTGCAGGATGGCTTTTCATTTAAATCATTTACTATAAAATATAGAAATTCAGATAAATTTTCAAATCCCATTTCTTCTGATATTTTTTTTACATCTTTTCTTTTCACATATGTATTTACAAAAGATTTTAGCGTTTTTATTTTATAGTTTTTTTTAATCTCTTCGGTTATTTTTATATTCATATCTATAGCTTTACTATTCTCCAAAATAGTTATATACATAATCAGGAGTTCTTTGTTCTGAAAGAAATCTCTCAAACAATAATCCAAAACGAATTGGATCTAAAGAAGTTATTCCAAGCGCATAAGCTACTAAGCTACCACCCGCCGAACCTCTTGCAACACCATAATATAATCCTTCTCTTTTAACGAAATTAAATACATCTTCTAGAACTAACATATAGCTCGAAAAACCTTTTCGTATAATTATTTCTAATTCATACTTAAGCCTCTTAGAGTATTCTTCTGGTATTTCATTGAAGTTTTCTTTTCCAAACTTTTTTGTTAAATTTCTTGTAGCAATTTTAACAATCTCTCTATCATCATCTTCTGTAACTTTCGGAAGATAAACTCTATTTCTTTCTGTTATGATATCCTCTTCTATTTTATCTGCAAACTTAACAGTATTTTCTGCCCATTGAATTATTTCACTTTCTGAATAATTATATCCAAACTCTTCATTGAATTTTACATAATCCTTTATATCGTGATAATACAAGTTCTTGCTTTCAATCTCGAAACTCATATTATTAATTGTTTGCTTATTTCGTATAGCAATAGAAAGAGTTTGAATGTTTCCTTCTCCTGGATTTAAATAATGAACATCCCCTGCCACTATTACATCCATTCCTTTTTCTTTACTCCATTTCAGAATATAAGAATTGATTATTTCCTGCATTCCATCTTCAGAATTTTCTTTTGAAAACTCATTTAGTTGTATTTCTCCATAAAAATCGTTTCCAAACTCTTCATATATTTTATCGAATATTTTCTTTGCTTCGTCTAGTTTTCCTTCTCGTATTCTAAAATTAATGGGAGAGTTTGCACAACCAGAAGTAATCATTAACCCTTCTTTATGTTCATATATTTCTTCTAAAAGAATTCGATTAAAATAATAAAAGTGTTCATCATTTGACATAGATAAATAATTAAGTTTTAATAGATTAGAATAGCCTATTTTATTTTTTGCATAAAGATTTATATGATATGCTTTTGTTCTTTCTCTTTTACCTTTTGCGTCAAGAGTAATGAGTTCATCAGCAACATACGCCTCTACGCCAAAGATTGGTTTTATTCCATGTTTTTTACAAGCAGTATAATGTTCATATATACTAGACATTTTACCGTGTTCAGTTATTGCTAGTGCTGGGTGTCCTAATGACTTTGCTTTTTGTGCATAGTCTTCTGATGAAGCTATTCCATCTAAAGAGCTACCAACGTGTGAGTGAATATGTAATTGTACAAAGCTCAAATTATTCTCCTTTTGTTAATATTATAAACCTTATTATTTTTTTTGTCAATGACTGCTGTAAAGATAAGAACAACACGCTTTTGGAGAAAAAATAAATGAATACAAAGCAAGAGATTATAAAAAACTCTGAGCAATTAAATGAAGCTGAGATTAACTATTATAAAGATAAATACACTCAAATAAAAGCACAAGAGAGCGAAGCTTAAACCATACTTCGACAAAATGAAAACGCTAGAGATTTTATTGAACAACTCAATGGAATGTCTGAATATAAAGACAGAAAAGACAAAGACGGTAAGTCCATCAGAGGGCTTACCCAATTTCTAGACACAGAAAAACAAAGAGACCTACTTGTTTCTGTTTGGATTCTAGCTAACAGTAGAGATAAATCTAAAGCTGAAGAATTTGGAATAAACCTAAAAGAACCAGAGGCTTTTGACAAAGAACTTAAAAAAGTAATAAGCGATACAAGAAAAGCCGCAAAAACTTTAGAGAAAAAATCCCCTTCGCAAAAAGAAGTAGAGCAAGTAAAGTCAGGAGAAACCCCTGAAGAAGAACCTGAGGCAGAAGGAACTCCAGAAGCAGAAAAGGACTCTGAATCTCCTAAAGAGCCATCAGAAGCGCCAAGCTTTCCTCCAGAAAAAGACGATGATGAAGATGATGAAGAACAACCAGAATCTCCAAAAAAAGAAAAGTCACAAGAAGCATCCTCAAAAAGAGGTGAAGATTTGGTAAACACTAAAGATTTTCCTCCTCCAAAAACTGTAGCAAGTGATTTTGAAAAATATCAAGAAAGCAAGATTCAAGAAATAGAACAAGAATTTTCAGGTATTGAAAACCCTACTAAAGAACAACAAGCAAGATATGATAACGCAAAAAGCAAAATAGACAAACTTCTTAGTAGCTATAAATCTAAAATAATGAACAAACAAAGACAATATGATGTTCATCCAACTAGAAGTTCTGCAATGAAATCTTCAACAGCAGCTAAGAAAATGGCCAGCGACGCAAGAAGAGAAGTAGGAGATGTAGTCTCAAAATTCAAAAGAAGTAATATGCCAGGAAGGCTAGAAAGAACAGGAATGAGACTAAGAGATGCAGGAAAGGCCATTGGGAAAGGCGTTGGAGCAGTCACTGGAAGCAGAGCTGCAAAGGTTACTGGAGATGCTCTAAAAAGCGCAGCAGCTAAAGGCTCAGAAATGGTGAAGAGCGGAGCTGCCAAAGCAGGAGAAGCAGCATCTTCAGCCTCGTCAAAAGTAAAAGAAAAAATGGCGGCAGATGCAATCGAAAAATATTTAGGTTCAGGTAAAAGAAACGAGTATCTTTCATTACTACAACAAGGAAAAGCAGAAGAAGCGGAAAAAATTCGTCAAGAAGGAATAGAAGCCAAAAACAAAAAAGATTCTGAATCCAAGCAAGGTAAAGAACAAGAAAGACTTGAGAAACTAAAAAGACAAACCCAACAAGAAAATCGTATTCTTAGATACTATGGCAAGAAACTTAATGAACTAGCTGATAACCCAGCAACTAGAGAAGAAGAAAAAGAAGACCCAAGAAAAACAAAAGAAGCGTTGAAGATTGCCAAAGGTCCATTAGGAAAATCTGGTGCTGAAGAATATATGAAATTAATGAAAGGTTCCGCACAAGAAAAAAAGAAAGCAGTAGACATGCTTCAAAAAGCCGAACAAGAAGAAGAAAAAACCAAAGATGACTTGGGACTTGAAACAAAAGAACAAAACGAAGCAGTTAAAAGAGTTCTCAGGGCTTTATACAACTAAAACCCTGCTTATCTCTTTCAATAACTATATGAGTATCAAAACTTTCTTTTAAATCTTTTCTATGTGATATTAACATAACAGAGTTGCTTTCCCCCAAATCATTCACAACTTTTGCAACCTTTGCACTTGCTTCATCGTCTAAATTTCCATCAAGTATTTCATCAAACACAATAAAACTTATAGAGCTTGAAAAGAACTCTTTAGCTAACATAAACAAAGAAAACGCTACGGATATTTCCAACACTGTTTTTTCACCAGATGAAAAGCTTTCGTATTCAATTTCATCATCACCATCCATAATTGTTTCTTTTAGATTCTGATCAAACTCAACTGTAATACTACTTCTATCATCTGGCATAAAATAAGGAATGTAAAAGTTTACCTTCTTATTGAAAGCAGATATCATTCTTCCAATAACTTCTTTTTTTATTCCACCTTCTTTGTTTGCAAACATACTTGCAAAAAACTTATAATATTCTAGTTCCTCATTTTTCTTATTTAAGAAAGTCTCTGTCTTTGACTTACTAGTTTTAAGCTTCTTAATCTTTTCCTGTAGCTCTTCTACATATTCCTTATCATATGCGTTTTTTGCATTCTCTGAAATATTTTTCAGTTCATTTTCATATTCTTTTACTTGTTCTTTCTTATCGGTTATCTCTTCACTTAAATCATTTAAGAAATCCAAGTCATGAAATGGCTGTTCTCCTTCTTCTCTTAACTCAAGCTTTAGATTATTTAATCTACTCTGAGTTTTACCATT
Organism: Candidatus Nealsoniibacteriota bacterium; assembly: GCA_003559065.1. Lineage (GTDB taxonomy): Bacteria > Patescibacteriota > Minisyncoccia > Minisyncoccales > GWA2-38-27 > PWMZ01. Next base: position 2,674 of record PWMZ01000014.1, on the reverse strand, counting down.
CCATTCTTCTTTTTGAGAAAACTCTTTTTCTTTTTCTATTACCTTAGAACCTATTGTGGTTTTTTGTTCTTTTAACTCTTCTAACTCCTTCAAGCTTCTCTGAAAAGACTTTTCCTCCAGTTCAGGAATGTAAGTATATAAGTTCTTTATTTTTTCTTCTAAGTCTAGATTACTCTTATTTGCTTGTTCGAGTTTATCTTCGTTTTCTGATAAAGATTTTACATTCTTGTTTAGCTCTTCTGTTTTGAGACATACGAGTTCTTTTGACTTTTCCTGTGTTATTCCTTGTCCACAAAGAGGACAAGAGGCCTCATGTTCTATAGAAGATATATCTTTTCTTAAAGATTCAATGTTCTTTTCTGCTTTATTTATTTCTCTTTCAAAAACAGAAACATCAACTTTTTGAATCATTAAGTCTTTTATCTGTCTTTCTATTTCTTTTTTCTTTTCTAATAAATCATTGTATTCTTTTTGGTTTCTGATTTCTTTGTCAATATCAACACGAGCAATAACTTCTTGCTTATTTCGAAGAGTAGTTATTTCTTCTAAAATTTCATTGAGATTATAAAGATTATTTTCCTCTTCTTTTATTTTAGAGTTTAAATAATCATTGTTTTCCTTAATAGAGTTAAACTGTTTTATTTTCTCTATTTCGGTATTTACATCTATTTTATCTAAATCCTCTATTTCTTTATTAAGACTTTCAACAGTCTCTTCTAAGAAAGTCTTTCTTTTCTTAAACTCAAGAAGTTTTATTTTAGATTTTTCTTTATAATCAGATATATTATTTTCTATTGTCTCTACACCATAATCAATCTTATCTATTTTACTTTCATACTCTTCAACTTTTTCTGTGATAGGCTTCATTAACTTCTTTGTGCTATCCAGCCATTTGTTTACTATACCTAAGTTAAGAATATTTTCAAGTATTTTAAGTCTTTCTGCGTATCCCTTTGAGCGAAGAAAAGAAATATATATTTCACTTGAAAATATAACAGAAGAAATCATGGCTCTATAAGAAATACCAACTATATCTTCTATGACTTCCTGAGTTTTCTTTGTATCTGCACCAGTAATGTTTTTGCCATTCTTGAAGAGAAGAACATTGTTTTTATATTCATCATGTTTACGATATCGTATTACAGAATATTCATCTGTATTTACAATAAAGTTAAACTCTACCTTACAGTTTTTCTTTGTTAATCTATTTACAACACCATCAACGGAAGTTAATGATTTGTTAAAAAGAACCCAGATAATAGCATCAACAAAAGATGTTTTGCCCACACCCATTTTACCAGAAATAACTCTTACTTTATTATCAGACAAATCAAGAGTTGTTTCTGTATCGCCATATCTTTTATAGTTCTTTAATGTTATTGAAATCGGTTTCATTTCATTCCTTCTATTTTTTTTCTACCTTTGAAACTTCGAATTGAAATTGAAAAAAGTTATCTGTTTTTGCAGTATCGTTTGGTTTTGCTCTAATCCAAGCAAGAAACCTAAGATTTTCATTATCAGTATAATAATACATTTCTATAAGTTGTTTAATATTTTCCAAAAAGTCTTTTTTCATTTACTACCCATCTTTTTGGATTCTCGCTAAAAAACAAATGAGATAGTTTATATGCTCTTTTTGTTCCTATACTATCGTTTAGAACATTATTAGCAATCCTTTGCGCTCTTTCATGCCACTGCTCTTTTCTTTTAAATATCCTCATAAAGGTATTTTCCTTATGATTTTTCTTGCACTTCTTTTTCTTCTTATTAGTATTACTTCATACTGCGGTTCAAAATACCTAAAAATATCTATAAGAAATTCTATTCTTTCTTCTATAGAAACTTTTTCTGAAAAAGTAAAACTTCTAAAGCTCTTATTTATTAAAAGATTTTTTCCTATCATAAAGTTTTAACAGGTGTACTTCCATCTTGCATTATTAAAAACCTTGCCTTGATTTTCCCGCCTCTTCGAACTACATAACGAATGGATTTTTCTGGATAGAAAGCAAACATTTTTATTAATGTATCAACTCTACCATTTGTTTCTATAAATAGCATATTATTTTGCAGTTGTCCTTATTTTATCAAAAACTTTTATTAACTCTTCTGTATTCAAATGTTCTGGCTTAACATTTTCATCTTTTATAATATCCTCTATAATATCTCCAATATTTGAAATCTCCTCAATTTGTAAAGTAGGTTCATTTACTTCAGTAGAAGTTTCAAAAATAGGTATTATATTAATTGCGCCTTTTTCATAAAGAATATACCTAAGTTTTGCGAAATCTTTTATTTTACTATTTATTCTAACAATCACATGACAATTTGTCAAATCTATTTTATCTATTTGCTCGATATCTTTTTCTGATATTTCTAAATACTTTGGAGCCAAATCATATTCAATAAACTCAAGACTTTCAGTAGCGGTATCTAATACTCCAAAACCTTTTATTTGTCCTATTTCTTTTCTATCAATTTGAACGGGAGAACCTATATAATAAACATTTCCTTTATTTTGATATTTATGAAAGTGGCCAGTGATTACCATTTTAAAGTCTTCAAACAAACTTCTTTTAAAAGCAATTTTCTCGTCTACTTTGAAGTTATTATCAAACATAAAATCAGCAATAGAAAGATGAGTAATAAGATATTCCCCATTACCTTTTGGAATTTC
>PWMZ01000060.1 GCA_003559065.1 Candidatus Nealsoniibacteriota bacterium | reverse complement strand
TTTTTCAAAATAGCTGTCAATTTTCTAAAATAATTTATTTAATAAAAATTTTAAAATAAAAACCGGTAGTCCATTTTTGAACTACCGGGTTCATTCTTTTTAAAGCAACTTGAGTCTTTCTTCCTTATCATAAGAAGGAGGAAGAAGATCAGCTGCAGGAACATCAAGGACATTGAAACATCCATAATGTCCTTTTTGATTCAGCCGATGAGTTCCTCTGACATAAGCCAGAAGAATTCCGGCTGTACCTAAGGGGTTGGAGTTCCAACCAAGCTTGAATTCCATAAAGCCTGCAGGACCGGCCACTATTGCCATACCATCATGAGCTAGTCCGCGAATTTTCCTTTCTTCGTCAAGCTCTTTCTGGGTGACAAAGTCAATCATCACATTATATTCGGCGTAATATTTTTTCATACTCCGTATTTTTTCTTCGATTTCTTTTTTATCAGCGTCTGGAGAAACTACTAATTTACATTCTCTCCAGTGCTTCCTTTCTGGTTTTTGTCCGTTTAGAGCCATTTCCATGGACTCTTCATAGGCATGAGTCCATTGTAAAGCGTCAATGACTCCTGAAAGTCTTAAAAGAGCATTGGTGTGTCCTAAACTAACACCGCCATCTTTACTCGTTCCATAAAAAATATAGACTTCACTGCCGGGAAAGAAAGCCCGGAAAAAAGCTTCCATCATTGAAAGCATACCCGGGTGCCAACCAGTGCCAACAATTGCAGTGTGGTTGTAGGTCTGGCAAATAGCGTCAACCAATATTTGGTGGCCAAGAATCGGTTGGCCGGTATCTTCTTCAACCTGGTTACCGAACCTTCCGTGTAAATCAAAAGTATCGGTGACAGAGAAGTATTCCGCCATAAAAGGCGTTTGAGTCGGCAGATCGTTCATGGACCCACCACACATAACAGCCACGTCGGCCCCACATCTCAGATAACTCTCTGGTTCACTGAGATTAAAAACTGGTAAATTTCCGACTTTAACTTGATCGGGTCGCCTGGTGACAATCCCGGACAACGTAAGGTCAGGATATTTATCAAGCAAACTCAGACAACTCTTACCCATCTTGCCATATCCAACTATCAAGACTTTCGTCTTCATAAAGCACCTCCTATGTTAAGGTTCTGTGTGTAAAATATTATTTTAATATAGAATAGATTATAGAAAAAGTCAAATCGTCTTGGTAATGTTAAAAAAATATTAAAAACAATTTTATTTTCTATTAAAATATGTTAAAATTTTAATATATGAGTACTCTCTCTTCTTTCTTCATTATTTTACTAGTAGCCGTTGTTTTTTCTCAACTTTTTTCCAGAATGAAAGTTCCTTGGGTGGTAGCCCTTATCGCTGGTGGTATTATTATCGGCCCAAGCGGTTTTGGAATATTTAAAACTGACCCCACTATTGATTTTTTAGCCACTATTGGATTAGTTCTTCTAATGTTTATGGCTGGAGTTGAATCACGCGCTTCCGGTATAGGGGGGATAAAAAAAAGAATAATTTTCACCGGATTATTTATTGGCTTTTTCCCCGCTTTAGTTGGAGGATTAATTATCCTTTCTTTTGGTTATTCTTGGCCGGCAGCAATTTTAATGAGTATTATTTTTATGTCTTCTGCTATCGCCGCTTTAATTCCTCAATTACAGGCGAATAAAATAATTGGCTCTGATCTGGGAAAAACAATTATTGGTGCAACGGTAGCTATTGATGCTTTAAGTTTAATTTTCTTGTCCATATTTTTACAAGCTTTAACCGCTGATTTTTCTCCTTTAAATTTAATGTCTTATATCCTTATCATTGTTTTGGTCGTTCTTGCCGCTATAGTTATTCCTCGAATTCGAAAATTCTTTTTCTCTGAAGAATACGCCGAAAAACAGGACTTGTTTGAAAAAGAACTTAGGTTCGTCATGCTCGTTCTTATCGGCTTTGTCGTTCTCTTTGAGCTGGTAGGTTTGCACGCTATCATTGCTGCTTTTTTTGCCGGTTTAATTCTATCAAAATCCATGGAAAGCCGACTCCTAAAAGCCAAATTGCATACCATGGGTTACGGATTTTTAATTCCTGTTTTTTTCGTGGTTATAGGGGCTACCACCGATTTTTCGGTTTTTTCTGAAGGTTTTGCCACCTTGCTTGTCCTTTCTATTATAATAGGATTAGTTGGCTCAAAGTTTATTGGCGGTTGGATAGCTGGTCGCTTGGGTAATTTTAATAATAGAGAAAGCGCTTTATTGGGAGCTGCTTCAATTCCTCAACTATCAACATCTTTAGCAGTAGCTTTTTTGGGATTTGGAGAAGGATTATTGGATCAAGAAATATTGGCGGCAATAGTCGTTTTAACAATTGCCACCGTTACTATTGCCCCTATAATCGTCAACAAACTCAGCCATGACTTAGCAAGTCAGCAAGTAACCGTACAAGAAAAATCCCCATCAGAAAAAAGCTAATTAAGATTCAAATCCCATAATGTCTTCAAAAGCATACTGACAAGATCTTTTTTACAGGCATGGAGTTTTTAACAGAAGTCATAAATTCTATTTTAAAGCCATCAAAAAAGCAAAAGCATCCCTTTCTTTACTTCCTTCGATTCTTTCGGAAGAAAAAAGAGAGTTGCCTTCCGGGCTCATGGTAGAATATTGAGAAACTTGAATATTTTCTTTTAAAACTCCATTTTTAATTAAAGACAAGTAAATCGCCTCTCCTGAATCTAAAAAATAATGTCCAGGATTTTCAGGGTTTTCCTTAAAAATTTTTCCCATTTCTTCAACAGAATAAATAGTCTCTCCTTTTTTATTCTCAACTCGAGAAAATTTATCGTAAACTTCCTGTCCGACCTCAAACCTTTCACCGTCGGCATAAGGACCAATTACAACTAATAAATTTTCTGGTTTCGAGTCATATTCTTGAGTCATTTTTTCAATACCTTTGGGAGAAATTTGGGCTAACGTTCCTCTCCAACCAGAATGGAAAACACCAATAGCCTGTTTTTCAGGATCATAAATACCTACTGGAGCACAGTCAGCACCAGTGACCATTAAAGGTTTTTTCTTCAAATTAGTGATTATTCCGTCTGCTTGACGGCGAGCTCTTTGTTTTTTATCTAATTTAAGATAGTCCTCATTAAGAACTAAAATATCACTTTCATGTTCCAAACCACTTTTTTCAATATCATGAGAATCAGCTTCAGGAGCAACCTTTCTTAACAAACTTGCTAATATCCGAGCAGCTTCTAGTTTTTTCGTTTTTTCTTTTTCAGATAATTCGGAGAATTCTTTATCAAACCTTTTTGGATCTCCGGTAATTCTAATTTTTCCTTCGGGTCTTCTTATCAATTCTTTCAATTTTTTAGTTGAAGCACCAAAACTAAGATGTTCTTCGTGTGATTCAAAAATACTTGGTTTCCAAACTCCATCTTCAATTTTTTCCGTATATTCTTTTATTGGCTCTTTTTCAAAAGATGATTCTTTCATATTTTTTTATTGCTATATTTTACCACAAAGTAAAAAAATATTCCAAATCGTAATTGACAGTAGAAATAAAAAAATATAAAATGGTGATATGGCTTTAGAAATAATTATCGCTTCTTTTATTGTCATGTTAGCTGCTCTCGGCGGAGCAATTTCTTTTTGGGAAATTATTGGCAAAAAAATAAAAAAGCACTTAGGGGTTTTGATAAGCTTTACCGCCGGCATTTTTTTGTTTGTTTCTTACGAGCTAGGAAGTGAAGCTATCGCTCATTCGGAAACCATTGGTCTTGGTTTTTTTTGGATTATTGTTGGAATTGTTGGTATTTGGCTTATTTTTAAAATTCTCCCTTACTCTCATGATCATGATAATAAATCATTAGATGTCAGAAAGGTTCTTACCGGCAATGCTATCCATAATATCGGTGATGGAGTTTTATTAGCTGCTGCTTTCTCTGTTAACTTAAATTTAGGAATAATAACTACTCTCAGTGTCTTTATTCATGAATTAGTCCAAGAAACTTCTATTTTCTTTATTTTAAGAAAAGTGGGTTACAGTATTAAAAAAGCAATTTTTATTAATTTTGCCGTTTCTGGAACTATCCTAATAGGTTCTATAGGAAGCATTATTTTACTTTCTTTTTTTCATACCCTTGAAGCTCCTCTTTTGGGAATTTCCGCTGGTGCCTTCTTGATTGTTGTTGTTCAAGACCTAATCCCCCATTCTTTCTACCAAGCATGTCATAAAAGATGTTTTTTATCCCATTTGCTAGCTTTTTTTATAGGAATAGTTCTTATGCTTTCGATTTCTTTGTTAGCTCCCCATACTCATGAACACGATGATCATGATGATTATCATGACCACGAACATACAGAGCAACATAAAAATCATGAACATTAACCGTCTATTGAATAATTCGGAGGCTCTCTAGTTATTAAAACATCATGGGGATGAGATTCCGTTTTTCCGGAACCACTTATTCTTATAAAATCAGCTTTTTGGCGAAGTTCTTCTATATTAGAACAACCAACATAACCCATTCCTCTTTTCAAGCCATTAACATATTGAAATATCACCTCGTTCAACCTTCCTTTGTAAAGCTTAAGTCCTTCAACCCCTTCTGCTATTAATTCTTTTTTACTTAAAGGCAGCTGATTATATCTTTCCCTGGAACCTTTATGTTCTTTTAAGGCTCCGATAGAACCCATTCCTCGATAGCTCTTCCATTGACGACCATCTCTGAAAATAATGTCACCTGGAGCTTCTTTGGTTCCTGACAACATTCCTCCCATCATTACTGAAAAAGCGCCTGCTCCGATGGCAATAGGAATATCTCCTGAATATCTTAATCCTCCATCAGCACAAACTGGAATTCCGTATTTATCAGCTACTTGCGAACACCTATAAATAGCGCTTACCTGAGGAGAACCAATACCAGCTATTATCCTCGTAGTACAAATTGAACCGGGGCCCTGTCCAACTTTAATCCCGTCAGCTCCGGCTTTAGCTAGTCTTTCGGCTGATTCTGGCTCAGAAACATTGCCGACAACCACATCTATATTATAATTCTTTTTAATTTCTTTCAGGTTTTCAATTACTAATTTTGTATCAGCATGAGCGGTATCTATAACAACTACATTAACTTTTTCTTGAATAAGAAGTTCCAACCTTTCAAAGTCATTAACTCCAATAGCCGCTGCCGCAATTAATTGACCGTTATCATCCGTATTATATTCAGCCGGGTTATTCATCATTATTCTTTGAACATCTTTGAAAACATACATTCCAACAACTTCTTTGTTTTTATTAACAAGCGGTAAGGTTTTTTTCTTATTCTTGGCCATAATTTCATAGGCTTTTTCCAATCTCGTTCCTTCAGACGCAATAACAACCTTTTTAGACATTATTTCTTTAGCTTGAGCCGAATTGTCTCTGCAAAATTCAAAATCATTCTGGCTTAAAATACCTACCAGTTGATTTTTATCATTAATTACCGGAAAAGTACTGAAAGAATACTCTTTTTTTTCTCTCATTTCTAAAATTTCGGTAATGGTCTGTTTTTGATTAACACAAATAGGCTTGTCAATAAGGCCGTTTAAATAATATTTTACCTTGGCAACCTTGCTTGCTTGTTCTCGAGGGCTCATGTTTTTATGAATAACCCCAAGACCACCCAACAAAGCCATTGCAATCCCCATTTTGTGCTCGGTAACGGTATCCATGGCCGCACTAACAATAGGAATTTTCAAGTGAACATTTTTAGAAAATTTAGATTGAAGATCTACTTGATCTGGCATTATTTCTGAATAGCCCGATTTCAAACGAACGTCATCAAAAGTAAGGGCAATTTTAAATTCCTCCATTTTTTGAAAAAAATCATCTTTTTTCATATTATTTTAGTATAAGGTTTTTAAAAAATTAAATCAAATAAAAAACCCTTTGATATTATCTCCGGGTTTTAGATATTTCTCCGGTAACCATCTTTTAAAAGATAGATTGCCGGATTTTTAATAATTGTTCTAATTCTATTCAAAACAATTTCTGCCAAATCATTTTGGTCAGGTTTTTTATTAATAAAAGAATCTTTAACACCGATTCCTTTCCAATATTTTTCGTTATCAGATTCCATGGACATACCGATCATGATAACTTTTTTATACTTTTCATCTTCTTTTAACAATCTTTTACAAGCAAGATCTCCTTGCAACTCAGGCATATCGGTATCAGAAACAATTATTAATTTTTCCAATTTTCCGGTATAGTTTTTTGCGGCTAAATACAACTGATAGCCATCAACTACCGGAATAACTTTAAATTCTATTTCTAGTAATAAAAAGAGACTTTTTCTGATTTTATCATCGTCTTCTGCCAAAATTAAGGTAAATCCTTCAAATTCTGAATTCATTATTTCTCTCCTTTTCAAAAATGTTAAAGAACGGAATTAAACAAGATTACTCTCTATTTTTTCAAATTTGTCTTTAAGATGATCCGTTGTTCCTTCAATATGTTCAATTATTTTTGGATTATTTTTTTTCAAATACTGAGCATGATATAAGAAATCTTTCTTGTAATGATGAAAGGCTCCTTTTAAATAATTGTGGGCACCTTTGTTCTCAAGAACCCTTTCGGCTACCGTTAAAAAATTCTGCCAAAATTCTTCAAACTTTTTAACGCTATTTTTCTCAAAAGCATCATAATAATCAAATTTAAACTTTTCAATTGCCAAATACTCTCTTAAATATTTTTTCGAGACAGCTTCATGATAACCAGAAAAGTCCACGCTTAAAGAGATTAATGCTCCCTGGAAACGAGAATTTTCTGTCATTTGAGAAAACCTTCGATATTCTTGAGCTAAACTTTCAAAAAGAGAAACCAGGGTTAAAAAATCTTCATCAAGTCTATATAAATCATATAGATAAACAAGCTGTTCATCTAAATGAATACCTAAGCTTTCTAAGGCGCTAGCTTCTTCTTCATTAATTTTTCCTTGAAAACCATTTAAAAAATCAAGAAATTTTTTCTTATCTTTAATGTTTATAGCAGCTCCTAAGCTGTTTTTTTCTTGTTCTTTCTCAAAGTAACTTCTAAAAGGGTTGTATTTTCTTGCTTCAAGATCTAGTCCGGTTTTTTCTAAAAAGTCTGCATTATTCTGTCTTATTAATTCTACTTCTTTTCGAAACTCAAAACCATTATCTTCTAAGGAATCTTCCTCACCAAGAGTAATACCTAATAATTTAGGATCAAGCTCTTCTACTTCAAATAAAAATTCATTTAATTCAATTCCCGGAGAAATTTCTTTTGATTCTCTTTCTTTGGTTTCTTTTTGGCGAGGATTAAATGATTCAAATTTTTCTGACATATTATTTTATAACATTAATTTGAAAGAATAAAAAGCCCCCATTTTTAAAAATGAGGGCGAGTTTTCAGGTCATTAGATCTTCCCAAACGTCATCATTTTTCAGGCGTTTGGAAATATTAACATTATAAAAATCCTCAATGGGCCCTAAAACCCAGGGATTTTCTTTCCAGACCGTTTCCAAGGCCTTTCTCACCTTGTTAACGGCACCGGCATCCATTTTTCCTAAAGGATTGCGAGGAATTCCGGCCGGCATTCCTAATCCCTGCATCATTGTTTTGATGGCACAGGGGTTGGGAAATTTGTTTTGAATTATTATTGGTTTACCGTGAAGGAAAACCGTGCTGTTGGCTTTAACCGTTACTAAAGAAAACAGGGGCCAGAGAGCTGATTCTATTTCTTTGGCTTTTTCTGCTTCTCCGCAAATAGCAGATTGGCACATTGCCTGAACAGCTGCTGGGGCAATATTAGACATCACCGAAACTACTCCGTTAGCCCTAATCGCAGGATCTCTCATTATACTCAGGGTAATATTATCGTCCCCTGAGAAGATGAAAAATCCAGGTGGTGGAAGAAGCTCTCTTGTTCGGGCCATTCGATCAATATCGCCCGTTGCCTCTTTGACAAGGCAAATGTTTGGGTAATCTTGAGCCAGAAGAGCTAAATGTTCCGGTAAAAGTTGGCAACATGTTCTGCCCGGAATAACATAAGGGCAGATAATCTTGTCCGGAAACTCTTCAGCCGCCCGTCGATAGTAATTCTCCATCAACTGGGCGGAAGCCGGTTTATTGTAGTAACAATCAACCAGAAGAAAACCCGACGGATTAACTCTCCCCGCATACATAAGCATTTCTTCCGTTGAATTGGAACCAACTCCGGCTAAGGTGAAAAGGTCTGTTGTTTGAGTAACCTGGTTTATTACCTCGATATGCTCTTCTACTGATAAGGTTGGTGACTCTCCGGTTGTGCCAACCGGTACCAGGCCGCTAATCCCCTGTTCGATCTGGAAATTAACGTTTTTTTCCAGCCCTTGCCAATCAATACCGCTGGCTTGATTGAAAGGAGTTACAATTGCCGTCATAGCACCTCTTGGAATAACATCCAACATTTTTCCTTCCTCCAGAAAAAGAGATTTACCTGTAACAATCGGGAAGCATAACGTCTTCCCTATTTAAATGAAAATCACATTGATAGATCATTTTTTATCTTCCATATATTTCCCCAAAAAAGGTCTCTAAAAATTTAACGTACTGTTTTTATTAGTAGCACAATTTAATAAAAAGTCAAATAATTTTTATCTTTTTATAGTCGTATTTATCTAAAACCGGTTTTAGGTACGCGTAATCTTTTCCGGCCAAAATTCCTCCCGCTGTTCCTTTTTCTTGAGTAATATCAGCTAAACAAAACTCGGGCATAATGAAACTATCTTTTTCTTCTTTGTTTTTAAATTCAAAGTCAACTGTTATTAGACCCTCTAGCTCATCTAAATAGAAGTCTATTTCCGCTCTTTTATTTTCAAATGGATAATAATAACGAATTTTTCTTAGCCTTTTCCCTTTGATTTTACTTAGTTCTTGATACTCTTTTTCCGATAAAGGAATTGTTTTTTCGGTTTGTTCTGAGCAATCATTCAAAGAAATTCTCTCTTTTTTAGTGATAGTATATTTATTATCAGATTTTCTAATTCTTAAAATTGGATGATTAACTTTAGCTGGTAAATAAATGTCTAATATTTCAAAAGATTTACATTTTTTTAGGTTTTTGGGTATTTTTTTTAATAAAAAAGTTCTTTCTAATTCTATTTCCATAATAGGTTAAAATCTTACTTTCCAGTTATTTCTCGGTTTAAATTTATTACCGGTTAACCTTGCTAACTTAATCTTGGTGATAATAAAAGAGCCACAATGGTCATCATTACTGCCCACCGTGTATCCATTAAAAATATGACCAGCTCTTAATCTGTCCGCCCCGTATATCAAATACTCCCCTTCTTCTCCAATATCGGTAGTGAAACTATAGGGTTCGACTTCTCGCCACCCCTCAGGAGTATTATCCGTTTTAGGATAATAAATCTTTATTGTTTCTCTTTTTTGCCCAGCTTGGGCAATTAAATCAATTATTTTTTGAGGGTCCATCAATTTCATTATTTTAGTTTATCATAAAAAGAAAAATGAAAAAAGATAGGATTTATTTTTGGCTAATCCTAGCTATGATTTAACTCTTTTTAAAAATATCCCGATGACTCGACTTGCGTTAATTTGCTGGGAGTTGTGGGCGACCTTAGAACTTTAAAATAGTTGGATTCTATTGAATATCTAGAAATTATTTTAGAAAAAACTAAAGATTTATTAAAATTAATATAATTTGAATTATTTTTTTACAACTCCAAAAAGAAAGAAATATAGATATTTATTGCTAATTATTTTGGATTGATTGACAATCTTCTTTAAATATTATATTATGGGAGTAGGTTACAGTGTGTTGCTGTAATCGTGTCCTTTAACATTTTTGGAGGGTAGAAAGATGAGCCCGAAGAAGAGTGTTGACTTTGATCATGGTCCGGCCATGTCGGACTTTATGCGCGGTGTTCAAAGAACACTGGCAGAACAATCCGACTTTCGTGGAATCGGTGGCCACGGCTTAGAAGCTCACGGCCCACACGGTCCGCACAGCCAAACCAACATTGGTATTGGCGACACGACAGTTAATTTCCGAGAGCTCAAACGCTAACAAACGCCCGAGCGGCGCGAGCTTCACCAGAAGGTGGAGCTCTTTTTTTATTTGAAATATTAAACTCTATTCAAATTCAGGTGGCTAAACACTAAAAATCGTGGGCAGCTTTTAAACTTTTAAATGGACAGGATTAGTTGAATCTTCTTCACTACTATATTTTCAAAGTATTATTTTCAGATCGGACATAATAAGTTCATTTTATCTATGCCTTATTCTTTAACCTCTACTTCTATATGGTCTAATTCTTTTGCCCTTAACTTTTCTTTTATTTTTGGTAATTTATCCTTCAAAGAAGAGGAAATAACAATTCTTTTGGCATTTTTTAAAAAAGAGGGGTTTGCCGTTATTGCTTGTGTATTCCCCTCATCCCGTAACTCATCTTCGGGTAATAAAAATTCAATATATATTTCTTCACCATAAGTACTTGCTTGCATTTCTTTTTCTTCTAAAAGAAAAAAATTGAGAAATTTTCTTCCCGCCTCTTCCATATCTATCGTGTCTGCTTTAAATTGTTGAAGAGCCATTTTATACTTTTCATTTTCAATATACTCTTTAACAAATGGATTGTTTAAAAAATCTTTATCTTTCCCCTCTCTCTGTTTTTCTTCTATATAATCAACAAAATTTATTCTCTTTGAAAATCTTTCTGTTTTCCCTAAGCCAGACTCAATCGCATTTTTAAATACAACATAACGAAGAGCATCCGGCCCCCTAAAATCATTGGGGTTTCCTGATGGAAAAAGCAG
>PWMZ01000028.1 GCA_003559065.1 Candidatus Nealsoniibacteriota bacterium | reverse complement strand
TTAATAGGCATAATAATATAAATATAGCTTTGATCACCCACCGGCTTTAAGGCACTCGGTCCTGAGTTCCCATTAAGACCAAAAATAACCTCTGAACTATCTATATTAGAAAGACCATCAATCAAAAACTTATAATTAAAAGTAATTTCGTCATTTTTCCCTTTTATCTTCGTTTTTATACTTGATTGATATTCTCCTTTATCACTATTTTCGGAAAAAATATCAAGAGATTTATTTTTGAGATTAGCTTTTATTTTAATTTCGTTGGTTTTTTTACTAAATAAACTGGCTGATTTAATTTGGTTCAAGAGTTCTTCTTTTTTGACAACAATCTCGGTAGAAAATTTTTCAGGTATTATTTCTTGGTAATGAGGGTATTCTCCGTCAATTAGCTTGGAAACTAATTGTGTTTCAGGATGATCTATTTCTTCTAAAAATGATTCAAACATAATTTGGTTTTGGGAAAAAGAGATTTTCATTTCTCCTTCTTTTTCGGAAAAAATATTAATTAAATATTTGGCCGTTTTTTGAGGAATAATTAAAGAATAATCTTTATTTAAAAGATGGGGTTTTTTAAAAAAGATTTTCTTTTCTCCTAATCTAAAACTATCAGTAGCGGTAATGGTTAATTGTTTTTTTTGAAACAAAAGATAAATTCCAGAAATTTCAGGTTTAGAATTAGATAAAGAAGCAATATCAACTACTTGAGATAAGCTTTTACAAAATAGCTTATTATTTAAAGTAATACTTTCTGACTCTTTCAAAATAGGAATAATAGGAAATTCTTCGGCTGAAATAGTATTTATTTGGGTTTTGTAGTTTTCACAATCGATTTGGAGATTATTCTTTTTTAATTCAATATTAACTTTTTTTTCAGGCAAAAGATTAATAAAATTAAAAAACAACTGTGAGGGAATAGTTGTTTTCCCCTGTTTTTCTACTTTGGTTAAAATATAATATTTAATACCAACTTCTAAATCAGTACAAGCTAATTCTAAAAAGTTTTTTTTAGTACTTAATAATATGTTGTTTAAAATAGGAAGAGTTAAAGATTTAGAAGTTAATTTAGAAACAATATTTAGCCCTTTTTTTAATTTTTCTTGTAATATTAATAGTTTCATATATATTTTTTTTAGTTTATTATTATTAGTATTGTGAACAACTTTTTTTTAAGTTTATTTTTACTTTATTTTATCTTCTTAATTACTGTTATAAAAGGTGGGGATTAATTTTTATTTTTTTTTATCAACAACTTTTTAACAGTTTTTAACAAGGGTTTTCAAGAAGAATTTAACAACCTTTCTTTTATTAAAAAAATTTCTTCTTCTAACTTTTTATCTTTTTCTATTTCGTTACAAATTTTTCTGTAAGAGTGAATAGCAGTTGTGTGGTCTTTACCTCCAAACCTTTTTCCAATAAAAGGAAAAGAATTTTTTGTTTCTTCCCTCAATAAATACATGGCGATTTGTCTTGGCTTAACAATTTCTCTTTTTCTTGATTTATTAATGATATCTTTTTCTTTTAAATCAAAAAACTCAGCTACGGTTTTAATAACATTCTTAGGAGTAATATTCTTTGCCGGAGGAGAGGTAATTCCTTTTAACATTTTTTTTACTTCTTCTAATTTTAAATTATTATTTATTTTTTGATGAATAACTAATCTATTTAAAGCTCCTTCTAATTCTCTAATATTGGTTTTAATATTTGAGGCGATATAATTATAAATTTCATCAGAAAAATCGGCTTCTCTCTCTTGGGCCTTTGATTTTAAAATAGCAATTCTAGTTTCCAAATCAGGAAAACTAATATCAGCGGTCATTCCTCCTTCAAAACGAGATCTTAGTCTTTCTGCTAAATAAGAAATTGATTTTGGAGATCTGTCTGAGGAAATAATTATTTGTTTGTTTTTTTCGTATAAAATATTGAAAATATGGAAAAATTCTTCTTGAGTTTTTTCTCTTCCGGATAAAAATTGAATGTCGTCTATAATTAAAACATCAATTGCTCGGTATTTCTTTTTAAACTCTTCAACCGATCTATTATGAATAGAAGAAACTAATTCGGTGGTAAATCTTTCCGAAGAAATATATTTGATATTTTTTTTAGGAAAATTTTTAGCTATTTGATTTCCAGTGGCCTGTAAAATATGAGTTTTACCTAATCCTACTCCACCGTATAAAAAAAACGGGTTATAAACATTTCCCGGGTTTTCTGTTACTGCCGAAGCAGCGGCATAAGGGAGTTCATTAAAGGGGCCTACAATTAAATTTTCAAAAATATATTTAGGGTTTAAATTAGTTTTTTGATTACTTTCTAATTCTTGAAAAGATAGCTGGCTTTCGGGAACAGAGTTTTTATTATTTAAATTATTAACGGTATTTTTTTTAACAACATATTCTATCTTTCTTATTTTTGGGCTTTGGTCATGAATTATTTTAAATATTTTTTTATGGTATTTTTTTTCTAACCATTCTTTAACAAAGGAATTAGGAACACCAACTTGGACATTTGTTTTTTTAACATTAATAATTTCGGTATTTTTAAACCAAGTAGAAAAATTTGCAGAAGAAAGATCTGTTTGTATTTGGGCTAATACTTCTTGCCAGAGTTCTTGCTTGGTCATATATCTAATTTTAACATAATGTAAATATATAAAAAATGCAAGTTAGGCTCAAAGTTGTTAATAAGCTGTGGATATTTTGTGAATTTAAAATTATTAACTTTTAATTGACTAAAATTAGTTTTAATATTATACTCAAAAAGTATGTCTTTGAATAAAAAAAGAAAAAGAAAAAAAACATACGGTTTTAGAAACAAGAGCAAAAAAGTTTTAGCTCAAAAAAGGAAGAAAAAGAGGAAAAAAATTAATGTTGCCTCTTAAGAACCGTTTGTTAAAAAAGAAAGAGTTTGAAGGCGTTTTTAAAAAAGGGGAAAACTTTAAAAAAGGCTTTCTTGGTTTAAAATTTATCAATAATGATTTGAGTTATAACAGATTCGGTTTTGTTGTGAGTAAAAAGGTTTCTCCTAGGGCGGTTGATAGAAATAAAATTAAAAGGAAATTAAGGCACTTAATTAAAGAATTCTTACCTGAAATTAAACCGGGAAACGACATCGTTTTAATTGTTTTTAAAAAGGAAAAAGAAGTAAAAAAAGACTTAATTAACCTTTTAAAAGAATCAAAGCTATTATGAAAAAAATAATTAGATTATACCAAATATTATTATCTCCTCTTTTTCCAGCTAGTTGCCGTTTTTTTCCTACCTGTTCCGAATATTACTTTTTGGCTATCAAAAAACATGGACAAATAAAAGGTTTTTTGCTTTTTCTGAAAAGAATTTTAAAGTGCCATCCTTTTAACAAAGGAGGGATTGATTTACCATGAATTTTTTATCATCATCATTTCATTTACTATTAGAACAGCCACTTTTTAATATTTTGATTTTTATTTACAATCTTCCTTTTGTGGTAGACATTGGTTTTGCTATTATTATTTTGACTATTTTAATTAAGTTTATTATTTATCCTTTAAACAGCAAAGCCATTAGATCTCAAAAAAGAATGGCTCAGCTTGACTCTAAGATTAAAGAGATCAAGGAAAAACATAAAGATGACAAATCAGCTCAGGCTGAAGCGACGATGAATCTTTATAAAGAAGAAGGAATTAATCCTTTCGGAGGCTGTTTGCCTTTATTAATTCAATTACCGATTTTGCTAGCTTTGTTTAGGGTTTTTATTGCCGGTTTTCAAGGAGAACAGTTAGAAAGGCTGTATCCTTTTGTTCAAAACCCTGAAGTAGTTGATATTATGTTTTTGGGAGTCATTAACCTGAGCGAATCTTTTTGGTTTATAGCTTTATTAGCCGGGGCACTACAGTTTATTCAAATTAAAATGACAGCACCTAAAAGTAAGAAAAAAAGTGATATGGCTTTAGCTATGCAAAAACAAATGCAAATTTTTATGCCAGCTTTTACCGTTTTTATTCTTTTTCAGCTGTCTTCTGCTGTTGGTCTTTATTGGATAACCACAACCTTGTTTACAATATTTCAACAAAAAATTATTTTTAAAAAAAATGGACAAGATTAAAAAAATTATTCAAGAATTTACCAAACTTATTGGTGTAGAAATAGAAGAGATTTCTTCAGAGCAAGATCATCTTTATGTTAACTTAAAAGCTTTTGGGTTAGGAGAAGCCCTGGAAGATATCCAATATCTTTTAAGAAAAATTATAAAGAAACAAACTGATGAATTTTATTACCTTAATTTAGATATTAATGGGTTTAAAAAGAAAAAAGAAAAAGAATTGAAACAAGCTGTCCAGGTGGTTGCTGATAGGGTGGCCCTATTAAAAGAAGAAAAAGTTCTCAACCCTATGTCTTCTTATGAAAGAAGAATTATTCACCTAGAATTAGAAAAAAGAGAAGATGTCAAAACAGAAAGTGTTGGTGAGGGGAAAGAAAGAAAAGTAATTATAAGGCCTAGTTAAACTACGAAGATTTTTTACTCTTTCTAATTTTTTCTACTTCTTCTGGAGAAGTAGTAATAATCTGATCTTCTGTATAAGAGGCAATTATTCTGATTAAAGCGTGTTTTGTGCCGGCAAAAAAGATCCCTTCTCCGACGGGCGTTTCTAGAAGAGTCATCTTTTCCTCTTCAGTCAGATTAAAGGCGTCTTGAACTGAGTCAATAGTGGCTGGACTTTGTTTTAATAATAAAATTAAAGAAGAGTTGGTGACAATGGGTTGACCATAAGATGACTTTAAAAAATCATTTACATCTTGGGTAATCGTAGTTACTCCTAACCAATATTTTCTGGCTCTCTTGACTGTACCGAAAAGAAAAGAAGCACTATCTTCACTTTTCATTAACCACCAAGCCTCATCTACTACTAAAAGCCTTTTTTTATGGATTGAAGTAACGGTTTTCCAAATATATCTTAAAACAGTGAAAAGGGCCATTGGTCTTAATTCATCCTCTAAATCTCTGGTTCCGAAAACAACTAAACGATTGTTTATTTCAACATTAGATTGATTATTAAAGAAATTGGCGTAAGCTCCTTTAGTGAATTTTTGTAACCTTCTTACTAAAGATTCGGTTCCTTCCATAGTTAAGAGAATATCTTCAAAGTCGCTCATAACAGGAAAAGGAAGCTCTTTTCCCCACAAAGAAGGATCGCTTTCGGATGTTATATCTTTAATAGCATAAGTTTCATTTAAAGCTTTGTCTACTATACCGTCTTCTTCAGGAGTAAGTCCTCCTAACATAAGCCTTATTAAACCTACCAAGTTTATAACATTGGTTCTTAAGACAGACTCAGCATCTTCCCCTTCTCCCGGTTTAGGTAAATCAAAGGCATTTAAATGGTTAGGAGAAGACAAAGACATATTAAAAAAGGATCCGCCGATAGCATCTGATAGAAACTTATATTCATTTTCCGGGTCGATAATAATAACATCCACTCCCAACATCAGATATCTCAACAACTCTAATTTAACGGCGTAACTTTTTCCGGAACCGGAAGTAGCAAATATACAAGAATTAGCATTAGGTAAAGAAAATCGATCAAACAAAACCAAGGAACTATTATGCTTATTAATGCCGTACAAAATACCGTCTCCTGAACTTAGGTCAAAAGAAGTGAAGGGAAAAGTGCTAGAAAGAGGGGAAGTATTCATAGCGTTTGATATCATTAAAGTATTTAACCCGTAAGGGGAACTACAAATAAATCCTTCTTTTTGTTGATGAAGAGCCGGTTTTAAATAAATTAGCCTTGATTCTAAAACAGATCTTATCTCGGTCTCTACTTCTTTTAATTTTTCTTCCGTTTTTCCAAAAACAGTAATGTAGATACTTAAGTGAAACATTCTTTCTTGGGCTGATTGAATTTTGTTTCTTAATTCTTCTAAATCTTGATAAGCGATTTCCAAAGCAGGATCTCTTATTAGTCCTTTTTCTTGTCTCTCGGAAAGGTCAGCCTGAACTTCAGTTACCCTTCTTCTCAATTGCTTTAAAATAGTGGAGCTATCAGCTGGATGGATATGAAAAGAAATATCCATAGGTAAGTTAGTATTAATAATCGGAGACATCCAGCCGGTTGTTAAATATCGAGGAAAAGAAAAAATGAAATAGGTTTTAGACAAAGTGTCTCCTATTTTAATATTATTTTGACCAACTTCAACTAAGGAAGGAGAGATCATATCTAATATTTCTATTTTCCCTTCTTGTTCCGGGGATTGAATTTCTTTCTTTCTATTTAAAAAAGGTATTTTCATTTTAATAATTCCGGCGGAATTTCCGGGTAATATCCTGATTCCGCTTCTGATAAATGATGTAAGCTCCACAAAAGCTCAGTTATTTCAAAACTGTCTAAGGGGACAGCCTCTAGCCCACAACCCTTAAGACCGAGAATAACAAACTCGGTTCTTTGTAAGAGTTGAGATTTATTTCTTTGAAACTTTTCTTCCTCTACTTCTTTTTTTCCTGTTTTTTTACTTTTTTTTGATTTTATTTCTATTGGTGAGAAAGGGACAACAACAAAAAAGTTTTTTTGCATAATTGTTCCTTTAGCCATTATTTGTTCAATAAATTTAGCATATTCTCCAGTTTGAACTTTTAAAAGTTCGTCCTCTTCTTTTTTTTCTATTTCCCTTATTTTGTCCAAGTAACCGACGATATTAAGCTTTCTTGATTGGAGTAATATTTGGCAAGCAAAGTCCAAAGAGTTTAAAAAATTTTGAAATTGGTAGATAATAGAATCTTGTTCTTCTTGGGATTTTAAGGCAAAATTTAAAGTAGAAACAGCTAGTATGGTTCTTAGCCCTCCTTTTTTCAAAACAAGAACTCCATCTTTTATTTTTTTAACCGGAATAAGGTCTTGGGTAGATGCCATTTTATTTTATAGATATTTTATTAACTGTTTTTGTTAAACTACTCTGTCTCTTGGTGAGACCGACCTTAGGTTTTTTTTCTTCCTTTTTTTCAATTATTTCTTTTCTTTCTTTTTTAATCTTAGCTTCTTTTTTTTGCCAAAGGTAAACTTTCGGCTTTCCCATAAAAACAATAAAATTTTTAAGAATAACTGGCAAAGGAGTGTTTTGTATCTTTAATAAAGCCAAGGCGAGACCGGAACCAAATACGATTATTGAAAAAACGACGAAGAGGGCGAAGGGGAGAATAAAGTAAAAAACGGCACAAATAATAGCGGCAACAATAAGGTAGGCTAGTTGTTTTAACCCTAGTGGCCCTAGTATTTTTGTTTCTCCTTCTATAAATTGGGGGACAGTAAATTGCATATTAATCTATAGGCTCTCTGTAAGGGTTTTTTTCTACTTCTTTTTTTTCTTCTTTCTCTTCTGTTTTTGTATCATATAGGGAGTTTAGAGAACCTTTTACTTGAGAAAAAATAAAGGCATTGATTTCAGTAAATATTTTTTCGGCTGTTTCTTTTTCAATTTTTAACTCTTTTTCTAAGGCTCCAGCAAATTCTCTCGGAGGTAATAGCCCGAAGAGAACATAACCGACCATTTTAATCACCTGCTTTTCTTTTTCTTTATCGAGTTTTTGGCTTTGACAGGCGGCTGAAATTCTATCAGCACTTTTTTCCGAAAAAGAAATCTCTTTTAAGTCTTTAGGCAAGGACCTGTATAATTCCCACATTTCTTCCGTTGAATAATTAAACATACTTTATGATATCAAAAAAAGGGAAAAACTACAAATTATTTTTTAGGGGTAAAGCTTCTTCTAAAAAGCTTCTCCAAATAGGACCGGCAATTGTTATTCCTGGGGCAATCATGGGTTCATTATTATTATTTCCTGCCCAAACACCGACGACTAAATCTGGTGTATATCCTATTATCCAAGCATCTTTAAAATCATTGGAGGTGCCAGTCTTTGCAGCTACTTCGTAATTTTCAAAATACATTAAAGAATTTTTTCCGAACATAGGGGCTCTGGCGGAATTATCAGAAAGAACGTCGGTTATTGTTTTAGCTACCGAACTTTGAATAACTCTTTGGGAATCAATGTTTGCTCGCTCTAAAATATTTCCTTGGTTATCTTGTATTTTAGAAATTGTTGAAGGTTTAGTCAGTAATCCTTCATTAGCAAAAATACCATAAGCTGTAGTTAACTCTAAAAGCCTTACTTCCCCGCCACCTAAAACAATAGAAAGGCCGTAAAAACTAGGAGGCCTATCAAAGGTGGTTAAACCAAATCTCTTTAAGTTTTCTATCCCATATTCTTGTCCCACTAAATAAGCTAAAACTTTTACCGAAGGGACATTCAAAGACTGAGCTAGCGATTCTCTTAAAGTAACTTCACCTCTAAATTTACCATCGTAGTTGCGGGGGATATAGGGGACTCCGCCAAAAACTCCAAAATTAGTTTTTTCATCAATAACGGTTGTCTTGTCAGAATAACCTTTTTCAAAAGCCAAAGCATAAATTAAGGGTTTTAAGGCAGAACCAGGCTGTCTTCCTCCTCCATAAGTGGTGACATTAACTTTAGGATCAAAGAGACAGTTTTTGCCAGAAACACAACCTTCGGGGAAAGGAGATCCAAACCAATCTCTAGAGCCAACCATAGCTAAAATTTCACCGGTTTTGGGATTTAGAGCTACTAAACCAGCGTTATGAGCATTATAATTTTTGATTCTTTCTACATTCTCTGAAACAGCCTTTTCAGCTATTTGTTGTAGCTGCCAATCCAAAGAAGTTTCTACCTTTAGCCCTTTTTGTTCCAAAAAAGATCTACCATATTTTTGTAAAAGATAATTTTGAACGGTTAAAACAAAATGGGGTGCTTTGATAAAAGAAGCATCTTCGGTAAAGTTTATTTCCTCTTTTTTAAATTCTATTGCTTCTTTTGAGGTAATGTGTCCTTCAATAGCCATTCTATCGATTACATAATTTTTCCTTTCTAAAAGATTTTCTTTATGAAAACTAAAGTAACTTGGAGCCTTGATCAAAGAGGCTAAAACAGCTGATTCAGCTAAAGATAAGTCGGAGGCTGATTTATTAAAATAGTGTTGGCTGGCCGTTTCTACCCCATAAACATTAGGACCCAAAGGGATCTGATTTAAATACCATTCTATTATTTCTTCCTTTGAATAACGTCTTTCTATTTCTATAGCTAGAACAATTTCCCTCATTTTTCTCTCAAAAGTTTGGTCGGGGGTCAAAAAAGTACTTCTAATTAATTGTTGAGTGATAGTTGATCCTCCATCGACAATTTTTCCTCGCCTTATATTTTTTAATAAAGATCTAAAAATACCCTTAAAATCTAATCCCCGGTGTTGAAAAAAATTAGAATCCTCAGCGGCAATAACAGCTTGGATTAAATGTTCAGGAGTTTTCTCTAAAGAAATAAATTCCCTTCTTTCTTCTCCATAAAGCTCGTACAAAAGAGTGTCTCCTTCTCTATCATAAATTTTGGTTGATTGAGCTACTGTCCTTTCAATAAACCTATCCGGTCTTGGTAAATCTCTAGAATAATAGACAAATAAAGAAAAAAGAAAAAGAGTTCCCAAAAGAAAGGCAACTAATCCCCACAAAAAAATGTATTTCAAAACGTTGAAAATTTTTTTCTTAAGTTTCATCTTTCTTTCTATTTTACTTTAGATAGGACTTTTTAGCAAGCTCTTTTAAATGACAACACAAAGCAACGCCTAAAGCATCGGCGGCGTCATCTTTTTTAATCGGTTTTTCAATTTTTAATAAGGTTTTTATCATTTTTTGGACTTGCTTTTTTTCTGCTCTTCCATAGCCGGTGATAGTCATTTTGACTTGTAAAGGAGTAAATTCAAGAATAGGAATCTTTTTTTTACAAGCGGCCAAAATAATAACTCCTTTAGCTTCGCTTACCGGAAGGGCTGTTTTTAAGTTTTTGAAAAAAAAGAGTTTTTCGATAGCCAAAAGGTCAGGATTATACTTTTTGATTAACTCGCCTATTTCTTTGTTGATTTTTACCAATCTTTTGCCATCAGAGTTCTTAGAATCGGTAACAATACATCCCCAATCAATAACTTTTACTTCTTTTTCTTTGGTTTTAATAACACCAAAGCCGGTTGTTTGAGTGCCAGGATCTATGCCGATAATAATCATGTATTTGAATATACTTTTTGAACGTCATCATTATCTAAAAGAGCTTCTAAAAGAGAATCTATCTCTTTATTTGACGCTATTTTTTCTTCGCTTACCCAATCAAGGGAAGAATTTTCAATATTTTCTAGTTTTGCTTTTACTTTTTCAAAATCTTCTGGTTTGGTAAAAACTTTTAAAAAGTCATCTTTCCATATTAGATCTTCCGCTCCTGCTTCTATCGCTTCTAATTCCGTTTTTTCTTTTTCTTTTGGTTTAGTAAGAATAACTCCTTTTTGTTCAAATCGCCACTTAATAGTCCCTTCTTTAACTAGCTTTCCTTTGTTTTTGTTAAGAATCTTTTTTATATCCCCCAGAGCTCTGTTTTTGTTATCAGTAATTCCCTCTATAATTAAACTGACATTATTGGGGCCGTAAGCTTCAAAAACAAATGGTTCTAGTTTTTCTCCTGATAACTCGCCGGATCCTTTTTTGATCGCTTTTTCTATTAAATTTTTAGGAACATCGGCTTTTTTAGCTTCTTCTATAGCATTTTTCAGCTTTGTGTTTGTTGCCGGATCCGTTCCGTCTTTGGCAGCTAAAATAATTACCCTAGTCATTTTAGAGAATATTTTGCTTCTTTTTTTATCTTCGGCTTCTTTTTTTCTTTTAATAGTTGAATAATGGCTGTGTCCGCTCATATGTTTTAAAATATCTTAAAAACCGAGAAAAAGCAAGGATTTAAAATAAAATTGTTTTTT
>PWMZ01000042.1 GCA_003559065.1 Candidatus Nealsoniibacteriota bacterium | reverse complement strand
TCTAAGGATTTTTTGCCAGAAAACTTTCCAGAATTAACTAAAACCCCTAATTCTTCAAAGGCTTGATCTTGAACATTGTTTTTGATAACTTTTTTAATTTTAAGATTAAATTTTTTAGCAAACTCATAATCTCTTTGATCATGAGCAGGAACGGCCATCACCGCTCCACTACCATAATCAGCTAAGACATAATCAGCCACCCAAATAGGAATTTTTTCTCCATTAGCAGGATTAATAGCTGAAAGTCCTTTAATTTCAACCCCTGTTTTTTCCTTAGCTCTTTCTAAATCTGGTTTTTTTAAACTTTCTTTAATATATTTTTCAACCTCTTTTTTGTTTTTAATAAAAGGAGACTTAATTAGTTCATGCTCGGGTGCAACGGCTAAATAGGTCGCCCCAAACAAAGTATCTATTCTGGTGGTAAAAACAGAAATATTCTTTTCTATTTTTGTTACTAAAAAATTAATCTTATATCCTTCTGATTTTCCAATCCAATTTCTTTGTAATTCTTTAATAGATTCTGGCCAATTTAAATCCTTTAAGTCTTTTAATAGTCTATCAGCATAATTAGTGATTTTTAAAACCCATTGTCTCATTGGTTTTTTCATTATTTCAGAATCACATCTTTCACATTTACCATCTTCTAGGTCTTCGTTGGCTAAACCTGTTTCACATTTAGGACACCAGTTAATAGGTTCAAAAGACTGAAAGGCTAGCCCTTTTTTAAACATTTGCAAAAAGGTCCATTGGGTCCACTGATAATAATCAGGATCAGTTGTATTTAAAGTTCGAGACCAATCATAATCTAAACCCATCATTTCTAATTGACTAGTGTATCTTTTAATATTTTTTTTAACAGAAATAAATGGAGATAAATTATTTTTTAAAGCATAATTCTCTGCTGGCAAACCAAAAGCATCAAAACCCATCGGATGTAAAACGTTAAAACCTTTCATCCTTTTATATCGAGAATAAATATCGGTTGCCACAAAACCTCTTGGATGGCCCACATGAAGGCCGGCTCCGGAAGGATAAGGAAACATATCTAGAATATAGAATTTGGGTTTTTTAGAAAAATCTTTTGTTTTAAAAACTTGCTTTTCTTCCCATATTTTTTGCCATTTTTTCTCTATTTTTTTATGATTAAAAGACATATTGGGATTATAGCATAAAGATAATATTTTAAAAATAATAACCTTGAGAACTAGTTTTTGTTATTTTTTAAACATCCTTTTTCCACAAACCGTGAACATTACAATAAACCCTGACACTTTCAATCTTTTTTCGAGTATAAAAGTTTACTGTTGGTTTTTCATCATTCTTTAAAAATTTCTTTCCTGATTTCCCCTCAATAGTATTAATTTCTATCCATTCAATGTAATGATCCTTTTCCATAGGATGATTAACTGTTATTTCATAACCATCTTTTCCTTGGCAAACGTTAGCCGGTAATTCTAAAATTACTGGTAAATGTTTTTCAAAGCCCTCCTCTTTTTCTTTTTCTTTCATTAGCTCCATTGGTTGATTACAACAAACCAATTCTCCTTCTCCCTGGTGTAAAACCTCAACAATATTGCCACAAACATTACATTTGAAAACTTGTTTTAATTTTGTCATATATTCTTTTATAACATAAAAATCTATTTTTCGGGAGTCTCTATTTCTACTTGGATATGAAAAACGG
Organism: Candidatus Nealsoniibacteriota bacterium; assembly: GCA_003559065.1. GTDB lineage: Bacteria > Patescibacteriota > Minisyncoccia > Minisyncoccales > GWA2-38-27 > PWMZ01. The sequence goes on along the minus strand of PWMZ01000042.1, from coordinate 1,037 downwards.
CCGGTATTTCTTTTTTAATATTATCTTTTACTCTGTCAATTAATTCTTCGATTTGTTCGGTGAACAAACCCCCTTGAACGTGAATTTCCAGATTAACCAACAATTTATTAGAGCCAATAACAATTGCCTTAAAATCAAGAATATCTTTTACTCCCTCTATTTCTAAGGCGCTTTCTTTAATTTTTTCTTCTATCTCTTGGGAAACACTAACGCCAATAATAAAGTCTTTAATATTTTTGAAAAGAAAAATGGAAAAAATTCCCATTAAAAAACCAATGACAATGGCTCCCAAACCATCAAAGCCAAGATTGCCAGTTTTTTGAAAAAGAAAAACGGCAATCAACCCCGATAAAGCAGCCAAAAGACCCATTAAGTCAGAGATAAAGGTTATTTTGGTTTCTAAAAAAGTTGAACTAACAAACATCTTTTTTATCTCTCTAAAAGACTTGCCGGCTAAAAGCCTTCTAACACCTAAAGAAAAAGAATAACCGTTAGTTATTAAAGAAATAATTAAAACAAAATAGATAAGGAAAATATGTTCTATCGGTTGAGGATTAATTAAGCGATTAATGCCGAAATAAAAGGAAAGGCCGGTTAAAAGCAAAAACATAACTAGAGTGGAAAACAAAGACCAGATATAGAGTTCTCTACCGTAACCGAAAGGATGTTTTTTGGTCGGAGCTCTTTTAGATCTTGTCATCCCGATATAGATTAAGCCATCAACTATCAAGTCAGAAATAGCTTGAAAAACCTCGGCCAACATAACCACACTACCGGTCAAAAGAGCAACTAAACCGTTAAGTAAAATATCTATAATATCAACCTTACAACAAACAGAAACAATTCTTTTATCCGAAAGGTTCTTTTTCATTCTTCAATTCTACCATAACTTTTGACTTTTGATAATAAATGAACAATAATGAGATTAGTCCTTTAAAACTTTAATTGGAGAAAGAAAAATGAGAAAAAGAGAGTATATTTGGTATTTAGAACCAAGAGACGGCCAAACGAATGAAGTAATTAGCAGACTGATCGAT
>PWMZ01000065.1 GCA_003559065.1 Candidatus Nealsoniibacteriota bacterium | reverse complement strand
CCGGCAAATCCGCCGATATTACTCGGCTCATCTCCTATACCGGTAACTGCCCCGGTGCTGTAGGAGCGGTAGACTCCACTGGAAGCAACATTTCCGGCAAATCCCCCCACATGGTCTGTTCCACCGGCTGCCGCCCGGCTGTAACTGTCTGCAACAATGGTTGAAGAACCGGTAACACGGCCGGCCAGGCCGCCGACATAGGACAAGCCCTCTACCTGCCCTGATGTATGGGCATGCCGAAGCTCTCCAAATTCCATTTGCCCAATCAAGGCACCCACATAGCTTTGGCCCTGGATTTCCACCGCCGTAAACACGCGGTGCACGTCGGTGGCAGTGCCAGTAACCCTTCCCGCCAGACCCCCTGTGTAATTGGCGTATGATATGATATGGCCAGATACAGATACGTCTTCAATGGTGCAGTTACCGACATACCCGGCCAGACCGCCGCTGTTGCCATTTGTCAGCAGGTTGACGGATGTAACCTGGATATTGCGAAGAATTGCATTAAGAACATAGCCAAACAGACCCTGGTAGCTCGAGGTGGGACGGCTGATGGTCAGGTTGCGGATTTCAAAACCGCCCCCGTCAAAGCTTCCTGTAAAGCGGTCTCCGGTGGAGGAAGAACCGATGGGCGTCCAGCCTGCCCCCTCGTTCCAGGGAGGGGTACCAAGATCAATATGTGCAGTCTGAAGATAATGTTTATCAAGGTATTCGCCGCGAATCTCATTTAATTGATGAGCGGTTCTCACCCGATAAGGATCATCAGGCGTTCCACTACCCCCGTCAAACTGAGCCACGGCTAAAGAGGCAAGACCAAACACAAAAAGGAGAGTCAGTATTAATACCCGAGACAAAACAGCAAAAACTTTATCACCATTACCGGACACCATGCCATTTCCAATGATTTCATTTCTCTTGCAGTTCATTCCTGGCCCCCCCTTATACGGATCATCTGGTCGGAATTAAAAAAAACTATGCACTTGACTCTCCTGAAGTTAAAATAAAATATTGCTTTATCATTTCAACACCGTTCACTTTTTTGAAAAAATTCTACCATTCTGTTTTTGTTGAATAATGTTGAACAATGAACTGATGAATTGTACCATTAACGGGAAAAAATATGACCCTGTCACCGCCATTGCGTGGTGGCCTAAAGGAAACGATGACCCAATATATCTGGTTACCAACTTCATTTCGGCCTCAAAAGCATGTGTTTACTATAAAAAGCGTTTCATTATTGAAACGTTTTTCAGCAACCAAAAAAGTCGGGGGTTTAACATTTATAAATGCCACCTGTCTCTGTTTTTTAACAAGGATACAGCCTGTGCTGACATCATAGCTTTTGTCAGGAGGCATGTTTGGTGCTTCAGAAATTATACGAAGTCAAATCAAAACGTTGACTTGAATAATTTCAAGGATGATTTTTTTGAAACCATATTGGATGTGCTATGCTACACAACATGAAAGCACTATTTATTGCCAGAATCGAGATTGAAAGCAGATTGCATCATTTTGATCTTCTTCGAGATTTATTTCGGTGTCTGAGCATGCTTTAAGCCCTAAAATTATCCCCATGATAAAAGTAGATAAAGAGGCGAAAATAATAATTGGACATAAAAACTTCCGGCTACGTTAAAATACTTAAGGGCTAAAAGTCAAGAAAAATTTTACGATAAATTTGCTCTATTTTTAAAAACTCAATATTTGCGGAGCAATTCCCGTTGAAAATTGAAAGCAACGATCAAAGCCCCTTTCCGGATTAACAGAAATATTCTTTTCGCAATGTTATTTTTCTCATAAGTGTTAAAAGTATTGTGATTTTGGCGTTAAGGAGTGATATTGCACCTGTCCACCAAATCTGGTTTTACGTGTAGGTGCGAATTCATTCGCACAAAGGCGCTTGTACAACCGGATGTGCAACAATAAACCCCGTGGGTTTGCGAAACTCCCCAGTGCGAATAAATTCGCACCTACAGGTTATTTCCATCGAGGTTGGTTTTACGTGTAGGTGCGAATTCATTCGCACAAAGGCGCTTGTACAACCGGATTTTCAACAATAAACCCCCTGGGTTTGCGAAACTCCCCAGTGCGAATGAATTCGCACCTACAGGTTATTTCCACCGAAATTAGTTTTACTTTCAGGTGCGGATTTATCCTCACAAAAGTACCCATCTAACCAGAATTCCCACAAATTAAACCCCATCTCTGTATCCATGTCTACATATTTTAACCTGTTTAAATACGTTATAGCCCCTATTTGTCCGAAAATTATCCTATGTTAGTGTGTTAGAAATACATTGAGTGTAAACTGTTCGTTTAATGTGAACGGCATTGCTTAGGGTGACTGGCAAAAGCCCGAAACCAGGGTTTTTAACCAACCTTCTTAATAAGCTATCCGTCTATTAGGTGCGAATTAATCCGCACCTTCAAAATATCGGTTTTTAAATTCATACAAGTTTCATGTTTAAAATTGTCTCGGTTGAGAGGGATTATGATGAAAAGACCCGCGACAACATCCTCCGTTGACAAGTAACGGGGGTCAACAACATGATCTCCCTGACCACAAGTTTCAAAGACACCCTGGGTTTTGATACTGTAAGCAATGGCTGTTGTCGGCACCCCTGTTGACAAACCTGCAATTGTTGAATGCATTCGCATCCCACAAAACCAATCGCAATGAGAGATAATCCATTTTATCTCTGATTGATCGAAATCTGGAGGTATGATTTCCAGACGATTATCTGCAATATCAACCAATTCTTTT
>PWMZ01000032.1 GCA_003559065.1 Candidatus Nealsoniibacteriota bacterium | reverse complement strand
TATAATTTAATTTTCATTTATTTTCAAATTAAAATTTTCATCAAGAACAACGGTGTCTCCTTTTTTTAACTCATCTTTTAATAAAGCTGTTGATAAAATATTTTCTACTTTATCTTGAATCACCCTGTTCATTTCCCTGGCTCCAAAAACAGGATTATAACTTAAATCTACTATCTTTTCTCTTAAGGCTTGGCCGATAATTAATTTTATTCCTTTTTCTTCTAGTTTTTTCTTTGTTTTTTCTAACATAAGCTGGGAAATATCTAAAAGATTTTCTTTGCTTAAGGGTTTAAAAACAATTGCTGAATCAAATCTGTTAATAAATTCGGGTTTGAAAACTCCTTCTTGAAAAAGATAATCAAATATTTCTTTTTTGAGATTATCCCAATCGTCTTTTTTATCAATTGCCCCTAAAATTAATTTATAACCAGCATTACTGGTAGCTATAATAATAGTATTTTCAAAACTAATTTTTCTTCTAAAACCGTCGGTTAAATAACCCTCGTCTAAAACTTGTAAAAAGAGGTTTAGAATATTCAAGTTTGCTTTTTCTAATTCATCAAGCAAAACCAAGGAAAAAGGATTTTCTTTTACTTGAGAAGTTAAAAAACCAGGCTCTGTTTCTGATCCAATTAATCTTTTAATATCGGATATTTCTTGAAACTCCGACATATCAATTCTAATCATTTTATTTTCCGATCCAAAATATATTTGAGCTAGAGCCTTGGCTGTTTCTGTCTTTCCCACCCCGGTCGGACCCAAAAAAAGAAAAGATCCCATTGGCCCTTTTTTAGCGCTAATACCACTTCTTGCTCTTTTTAAAGAAGCAGCAATATCTTTCACTGCTTGATCTTGATTTATTAACCTTTGATGAATTAATTCTTCTAGGTTAAGTAAAATATCTTTTTCTTTCTTTTCTATTTCATCTACCGGAATATTTGATTTTTTGGTAATTATTCTGGCAACATGTTTAGGTAAAATTATTTTCTCTTTAGAATAGGTGGTAAAAACCTCGTCAAAAATAGACATCGCTTTTTCAGGAAATGGCAGGGCTGGAAAATATTTATCGGTCATTTCAACAATTTGTTTAATGGCCTGAAAAGAAATAAAGGTTCTCTGTTTTTTTTCGAAAAAACCAACCTGACTTAATAATATTTTAAGGGTGTCTTTGCTATCTTTAGGAGAGACTTCCACTTTTTCAAAAAAAGATAACAAGGCATTATCTTTTTCAATATTTCGACGTAAGCCCTCGTAATCAGTAATAGCTATTAGGCGGAAAGAAGGAATGGGTAAAAAAGAAGAAAGAATTACCGAAATATCAATTCCTCCTAAAATTGATTTTTTACCAACATAATTATGAAAATTATTGATAACTAAAATAATATTTTCCGCTTCAACCGCTTCTTGAAATATTTCGTTTAAAGTAAACTCTAAATCTTCGTTGTTTTTTATTTCCGCTGTTAAAATATTCAAATCTAATTCTAGTATCCGCTTAAAATTTAATTCATCCTTACACTCGCCAAACAAACTCTTTTGAGCTAAGTGTTCAATAATACTCTTTCTACTAGTCCCTGATTCTCCAACTAACAAAACGCTATTATTTTCAGATTTAGCTAAAATATTTTCAATTCTCTTTATTTCTTTTTGGTCACCAAAAAATTTAGGGGAACTTTTTTTAACCCTTTCAGTAATATCTGAAGAATACTTATCAAGAGTTACGGTATAACCGGCCGTCCATTGCTTGGCTAGGGTTTCTTTTTTTCTTAAATATTCTTTTTGCCAAAATCTCAATTTCTTTGAGAAAACATTTTCCGTCCAGCCAATTAGGTCTCGAAAGTCCTCTGTTTTTACTCGGCTCTCAACCAAAACCTTTTTAAAGAAAGGGTCTATCAAAGATAAAGCGATAAGGAAATCCCCTATCTCTATTTTAGAATGTCCTCTTTCAATGGCTATATCTAAAGATTTCAAAATAACTTTTTCAAAATTTTCTCCTTTTTCTAAATAATTAAATATTTCTTTTTCCAAGTCCTTAACGCTTAGCCCCATTCTTGAAAAAATAAACTTAACCTTTAAATTATTTTTCAAAAAAGTAAGAAAAAAATAAGTAGAGTTTCTTTTTCTGCTTTTAAAAATTATTTTAGCTACTTCAAAACTCAAATAATCGGCTAAGTTTTCTCTTTTTTTATCTATTTTTCCAGTTTGAGGGTTTTTAACCTTATTTTCATAAAAAATTTCCGCTACTTTTGAAAAACAAAATAAAGAAAAGAAAATTAAAGAAAAACTAAGCAGTCTTCTTAATAGGTCTTCCTTCAAGGTATAAGAAAGAAAGCCCAAGATAAAGATAAAGAAAGAAGACAAAAAACCAATTAAAAAAAATAATTTAAAGTATTTTAAAAAACTAAATTTTTCCCATTTTACGGCCGGCCAAATTAATGATTTTTTAAGATTGAAATTCATATTAAATTAATTCCATATAAAAAAATATAAACTAGCCACAAAGGCATTAAAATCCAGGCTAGTAGAAAAAATAAACCCGAAATAAAAACAAAAAAAGAAAAAACCAAAGCTAAAAGGACAAAAAAAAGTCTTATTACCGCTCCGATTGTCCGAGACATTAAATTGAAAACAAAAACCTCAAAATACTTTTTAAAACTAAAACTCTTGCCGTAAGAATGAGAGAATTTTTTCCAAGGAGAAAAAAAGGTTTTCAAGAGTATCGGCAAGGAAAAATAATCAATACTGAAGCGAAGCAGATTGGTCCAAGCTTGAAAAATATGTTTTGGCATTTCTACAAAGTGCCAAATTAAATATTGCATTATTCTATTTTAACCAAAAAAGAAAATAAAGGCAAATTTGTTTTATCTCTTAAAATGACTATAATGGAGGTAATGAAAATATTCGAACTTCATTTCAACCCACCCGAAGAAGAAGGAGATGTTTTTGAAATAACTGTTCACCAACCCACTAATATTTATGAAAAAAGAGGGGGAACTCTTTTTTTAGCCGGCGAATTAGAAAAAAGCGTTGCTGAAAACAAAAACTTTTTAAAAAAAATAAATCAAAATATTAAAAAGAATTATTATTCTAAAATTAAAAACCCGGAAAAAGCTCTCTCTAATACCATTAAATCAACCAACAAGTTTTTAGCGGAACAAATTAAAAAAGAAAATGTTCATTGGTTGGGAAATTTAAACTTTGCTGTCTTTTCTATTAAAAACTCGGAACTATTTTATACCAAAACGGGAAGCATAAAAACTTTATTAATAAGAGCAGGAGAAATCACTGATCTTAGTCAAAATTTTGACAACCAAGAAATAGAGCCTTACCCTTTAAAGGTTTTCTTAAGTATGATAAATGGAAAATTAGCCGAAAATGATTTAATAATAATTTTAAATAAAAAGGTTTATGATTTATTTGAAAAAGAGGGAATTTTAAATAAATTAAAAAAAATAGCCGATTTAAATGAAAATAATTTAAAAAAGATTATCCCTTCTTCTTTAAGGGAGAAAGGAATAGCCGGTTTTTCTCTTTTAATCTATTTAAAAAAAGATGAAGAAGAGAAAAAAATTATTAAAAAAAAGAAAGCGAAAAAGACTAGTTTTTCTAAGTATCTTTTTCCAAAAAAATTACCTGGGTTTTTGGAAAAAGGAAAGCTAAAGAAAAAGTTTAAAAATAAAAAATTAGCATTAATCGCTCTTTTAATTTTTCTAATATTTTTTGGCTTTTTTTTAAGACAAAGAAGAGTCAAAAAATACGAAGAAAAAATTTCTTACTTTGAAGAAAAAATTACCCAAGCTAAAGAGCTAGAAAATCCAGACCCAGCTTTACGAAAACTTTTAAAAGAGGCTGACGACAAAGAAATTACCACAAAAATAAAAGATATTTTATACGAAATAAATAATCTAGTAAACATTGAGCCAAAGCTGTTAGCAACCTTCGATCAAGAAATAAAAGAAATCGCTATTTCAGGTAATAACTTGTATCTATTGTTTGAAGATGAAATTTGTTCTTTAGAAAAAGAATGTATTCGGGCGAACTACAAGACAATTACTCCTTTTGCTGAAGGAATTATCGCTTTTTCCGATCCTGAAAATATGGCTTTTATTAAAAATAATGAATTAAAAGAAATTTCTATCCCCCCTTATGATTTCAGTTTTAATAAACTATATTCTTATTATAATAACCTTTATTTTTTAGATAAAAACAATTGCAGTATTCTTTTTTATCCCTATTCAGGAAACTTGGAATGGCAAAGCCCCGATTACTGGATAAAACAAGATAAAGAGTGCTCAGATTTAACTATTGACGGCTCTATCTGGACAATAAAAAACGATTCAATAGATCTTTTTTATCGAAGTGAATTCAAAGAAAATTTTACTATTAGCACTTTTCCTGATGTAAATAAAATCACCCAAATAAAAACCAAAAGAAATTTAGATTATATCTATTTTTTAGATCCAGAAAAAGAGAGAATCATAATTACTGATAAGAAAATAAAAATTGCCAAACAATTTCAGAGTGAAAAGTTTGGCAATCTTTCAGGTTTAGCTACAGACGGTGAAAAAATCTGGGTAGCTAATAATAATAAAGTTTACGAAGTTATTTCAATTCAACCTTAGCTCCAGCGGCTTCGAATTTTTTCTTTAATTCTTCTGCTGTTTCTTTATCAACTCCTTCTTTTATCATTTGAGGCGAAGAAGCGGCGCTATCAACTAGATCTTTTGCTTCTTTCAGCCCTTTTTCCATAACATCTCTTACTACTTTAATAACTTCTATTTTTTTATCTCCAATCCCCTGAAGCTCAACATTGAAAGAAGATTTTTCTTCGGCAACCTCTTCCCCTCCTCCGCCGGATTGAGCTGGAGCAGCCACTGCTGGTGCTTGAGCAGAAACACCGAATTTTTCCTCTAAAACCTTTACTAATTCTGAAAGTTCTAGAACTGACATTTTTTCTATTTCTTGAACTAGTTTTTCAAACTTTTTAGGAACCTTTACCTCAGATTCTTCTTCTTTTGAGGCCTCTTCTTTTTTGGGAGTTTCCTCTTTTTTTGGTGCTTCGTTTTTAGAAGCTTCCTCTTTTTTATCTTCGTCTTGTTTTTTTTCGTCTACCATTTTTTTTACAAAGAAAATTATTAATTCTTTCCTTTGTCGTTATTTTTTTATTGAACTCAAAACACACATTAGACCTTTAATATTGCCTTGCAAAACATTTAAAAAACCACTGATAGGACTGGAAATACTTCCTACTAATTGTTGTAAAAGCATATCTTTCGATGGTAGTTTAGCTAAGGCAACCATTTCTTCTTTTGACTTTAATTCATTCTCTAAAAATCCTCCTAAAATATTTTTATTGGTCGCTTTTTTTTGAACAATCTTAGCCGGAACAACTTCGTCCTTAAAACTAAAAGCTAAACCAAATTGTGTTTGAAAAGGCACAGAATCCATTTTCATTTCCTTTAAAGCAATATTAAGTAACGTTTTTTTGGTCACTAAAAAAGAACATTCTTGCTGCTTTAATTCTTTTTTTAAAGCCTCCAAGTCTTTTGTCTTATAATCTTTTATTTTAACAAAAACAATTGACTTTTGTTCTTTAATTTTTTCCTTTAAATCTTTTATTATCTCCTCTTTTTTTTCTTTAGAAGTTGGCATAAATGATAAAAGCTGCCCCATAGACAGCTAATTAATTTTAACCTAAATAGGATTTATGGTTACCTATTTTCTATGGTTACTGTCAGTATAATATTTTTTTCAAAAAAGTCAATAGGCCTCAATACAAACAAGGTATTGTCTAGTATCACAGGTTTTTCCTTGTTGCATAATAAACCCTTCATTTGAAGAGGCAGAACTCAATCCTCCTTGTCTTAAAGCGTTCAGTCTATCTCCCTCCGGGGTGTAACATTGAGGAAACTCCCTATCCTCTTCTTGATAACCTTCAACATAGGATTTATCTGTTGTCCAGTTTCTACAGGTAGTTCCAAAGCTGTATCTTTCGGTTGTTCGAATATAACTGGAAGTATCAGGTAAAAAAATACATTCTTCTTTGCTTTCTCTACTCACTCTTCCTAGCCACAGGCTGTCTACTCTTGCGAAAAAAGAAGAACTAAGCAAACGAGAATAAACTCTTTTGTCACCGGAAAAGGTTGCTAAAAAATTAGTCAAATTGCTAGCAATAAATCGATGACAACCTTCTCCTCTTTCTAATTCAAAACTAGGAACCGCTTCAATAAAAAATCCATCAAGCCCTTTGGGAGTATCTTCTAATCTTTCTAAAATCGTTTCCCCTCTTTTGTCGCCCCCCAAAAAAGCTAACCACTCCCCTTCTAATTCTAAGCTATTTGCTTCTTGTTGACATACTTGATCAGCTCCTTCAAGCCCTCCCAGATTTCCTGTATAGCGATTTCTAGTGATAAAAACCTTTCTCGATTCGGGCATATCTCCGGGAACATGAAGCCAATCTCTCTCGATTGACCCTTTATCACAAAGATAATAATAAGAAGGAGAAATAGTAAGAGGTTTAGTTGAATAGTCAATCAAAGCTTTTTCATGCCAAGGATACTCAAAAATAGCTATCCAGTGTTCTCCATATTGCTGCCCAAAATCAATAGTCCAATCATATCTTTTCAATCCCGCATCAATATTTTTGGCAATCCATTCTGGTTCATCGTCTCGAAACAAAACAATACCTAATCGACTAATATTACTACTTTGCCATAAGATGCTGTAGGTTTTTCCCGCCTCCCAAACCTCTCCCTTATTGGGGGCTGTTAATTCTAAGCTCTTTTTTCCAGTGAAAAAAAGAAAAAAGACGAATATCATTATTAAAAAGACGGCAATTATCAATATAAAAAAAGAGAGTTTTTCGAAGCTTATTTTTTTAAACAAATTATTCTTCATAAAAATTACATTCTGGATTAAATTTATTAATTAAATATTTAATATTTTTTTCCAATTGTGGTAAATCTTCTTGGGTAAAAAAAGGTAAAACGGCATAATAGGGATCAGAACAATGGTTATAAAAACAATTTTTTTCCTCTTCTACAAAATCGGGTTTGTCCGGATAAAATGTTCCCGTTCCTATTATATCATCATTACAAAAAATAATCCAAATAGCTACCGGACTTTCTCGATACTGTTTATCAATCAGAAAAGGGCCGGAAAAGTAAAAATTGTCTACTTCAACAAAAGAAGGGGGTTGCGGAAAGTCAGTAAGTAAGGAGGGTTTCTCCGCCTCTACAATGTCTTTTGGTCTTATAAAATTAGCTCTCTCTAGGCCTAAAAAAATTAAAAAAGCTAATCCTGCTCCTATAATAATAATAAAAAGAAAAATAATAATTTTTTGCCATTTCTTTATTCCTTCAATATAAATTAAAATTTTTATAATCCATAATATGGAAATTAAAAGAACAATGACCAAAAAAAATAGAATTACTTCGGGCAAAATTGCTATCATATATTTTCAGCTATACTTTTAGCAAACTTTTTAGCAGCTGAAGGACCAGGGGCAGTAATAATATTGTTGTCTTGAACAACAAAAAAGTCTTCCTCATATATTGCCCCTTCTTCTTCTAAAATTTTAATAGCTGACTTGTCTAAAGAAGAACTCCAAACCGTTGCCTCTCTTTCTTTTAAAATACCTGCTCTAGCTAAAACAACTGGAGCAATACAAATAGCTCCAATAAGTTTTTGGTCCGAAAAAGCTTTTCTAACTAATTGATAAGTTTTTTCATTATCAAGAAATTTTAAACACCCCGGACCTCCAACTAAAACTAAAGCATCAAAATCCTGGGCTTCCTCTAAAAGAAAATCAACCTTGGTCTCTCCCCCATCTATCCCTAAGGCCGTTCCTTTTTCAACACTAGCTGTTTTAACTTCTAACTTTTCTTTTTCAAATATTTTTTTAGGAACAAAATATTCTTCGTCTTTAAAATCCTTGGGAGCAATAATCATTAATACTTTTTTCATATATTTCATTATATTAAATAAATCATCAGTCTGTCAAATATTTCCTTTTAGCCTGTACGTGTTCTTGATGGTTTCGACTAAAAACCGTTTCCCCATCAGGCTTGGACAAATAGTACCAATAAGGACTTTCTTGGGGGTTTTGGGAAGCTTTAATGCTTTCTAATCCTGGGTTAGTAATAGGGCCTATCGGCAAACCTGTGTTTAAATAAGTATTATAGGGAGATTCAATTCTGGTTTCTTCAATAGAAATGCGGGTAGTTCTTTTTCCGGTGATATAGGCAATGGTCGCATCTACTTGTAAGGGCATACCATACTTTTTCCTTTTCCATAAGATACCTGAAACAATTTTTTTATCTTCAAACGTTCTTACTTCTTTTTCAATCAAAGAAGCCATGATAACTTTTTCAAAAAAAGATTCACTAGTTTTTAAATCCTCCGTTTTTCTTTCAAAGTTTTTCAACATCATTCTAATAATGTCTTTGGAGGTCATACCAGGAACTATATCGTAAGTATCGGGAAACAAGTATCCTTCTACTGATAAGCCTTCTGGTAATTCTTTTAAAAAAGAAAATTCCTGAGAAAAGTCCTGATAGGCTTTTTCAACAAAGTCAGACCTATTTAGAAGATTGGCTATTTCTTTAATATTCAATCCTTCAGCGATAGTAACCTTTCTTATACTCCCTTTGGTAAGCTTATTAATAATTTCCCAAGAAAACATTGAAGGAGATAAATAATAAGTTCCCGCCCTTAAATTCTTTTGGTCTCTTTTTAAAAAAAGAATAACGTTAAAAAACCACTGATTTTTTATTATTCCTTTTTCCTCCAGTTCTGAAGCTATTTCTCTCGCTCTTTGTCCTCTTTCTACTTCAAACTCAATTGATTCTTGAGAAGGCCTTGGCAACAAAACTAAAAAGATAAAAAGAAAAAAAATTATAATTATTAGTATTATTTTTTTCATGATTTAAAAGGAACAAAAGAAAAACCAAAATACTCTTTTTCTTTAAATTTTTCTTTTTCTTTTTCAATTACCAAAATAGAAGACTCCACTGAGGCAACAATTCTTCCTCCTACTTTTAATTGTTCTTTCCATTTCTGAGGTATTTTTTTGATTGAAGCAGAAACTAAGATTTTGTCATAAGGAGCTTCTTTTTCATAGCCCTCAACGGCATTTAAACATAAAAAGTCTACTACTTTAAAATCATATTTTTGAATGTTTTTCTTCCCAAATTCTGCTATCTCGGGCAATAATTCTAAGGCAATCACTTTGCCTCCTTTTTTTTGAGAGACTATTTGAGCCAACAAGGCAGTCGTCCAGCCTGAGCCAGCCCCAATATCCAATATTTTTTCTCCCGGTCTTGGCATTAGTTCTTCTAACATAAAAGCGACCACTTGGGGTTGAGAAATAGTCTGTCCTTTTCCTATGGGAACCGGCTGGTTATATTGAGCTAAATGTTGAAAGCCTTCGGGAATAAAGTCTTCTCTTTTAACTTTAGAAAAAGCCTCAATAATCTTCGGGGTCTTTAGGTGTTTTTCTTTAATTAAAAAATTTAATAGTTCCATTTTTTTCTTTGGAAAAAACTCAATCTTTCAAAAAAAACACGCCCTTGTATATGATCTACTTCATGCTGGACTATCCGAGCGGGTAAGCCTTTGAAAGAAAGGATTATTTTTTCCCCTTTTTCGCTTAAGGCTTTTACCCTTATTTTTTGAGATCTTTTAATATTTAAAACGGCTCCTGGAAAACTAAGACAACCCTCTTGTAACCAGTTTTTTTTAAAACTTTTAGAAATAATTTTAGGGTTAATTAAAGCAAAGGGTTCTTTTTCCCCCGGAAAGTAAACAATGATAATTTTCTTTAGTTCTCCTACTTGAGAAGCAGCCAAACCAACACCTTCGTTAGCAATCAAGGTTTCTTTCATGTTTGTTATAAGCTCTCTGACAGAATCAAGGCCTTTTACCTTTTGACATTTTTTTCTCAAAACAGGATCTTTATCTTTTTTGATTTCTAAAATCATGCGGGGACACTAGGACTTGAACCTAGAAGACAAGTTTTGGAGACTTGCAGTTTTCCAATTAGCTTATGTCCCCCACCTTTATTTCTTTTTCTCTTTGTGTTCGATATGTTTTTTACACCATCGACAAAACTTTTTTAAACTCAATTTTTCCTCTTTTAATGCTTTTGGCTTATTAGAGTAATAATTAACTCTGCCACAATCTTTACATTTTAATTTAGTAAGTCTTTTTTTTGTTGCCATATTTTTTTATTTATTTATTTTTACAAGCCTGTGGGCGGACTTGCACCGCCGGCCTCGTCTTTACCGAAGACGCGTTCTACTAAACTGAACTACTCAGGCACTTTATCTTCTTTGTAACACTTTTCGACCATTTTATCTATTTGTTTTTTTAGTTTGACATTACCAAACCTGATAATTAATACTCCTGTCATACTTTTATTCTTGTATGTACCGTTTCCTCTTGGTTTCAAAGAAATAACAGATCTTAATTGGTTCGTTTTAATTTTAAGTTTTTTTATCCAAAAATTAACTGCCTTCTTTCTATTGGCATCATTGTACAAAAGTAACTGATATCCAAGTTTTCTCTGTTCAATCCCACATATTTTAATTAGAAATTCACGAAATAATTTTATAAGTTCTGGGTCAGAATTGCCCAATCTTACGGAATGTTTATCTTTTTTATTCCCCTCTCCCCAATATAACCCTAGTCCCAATCCTTTTAAAAAAAGTTCATTTCTATTAAGCTTATTTTTAATCTTGAATGGATCTCCGTCAGGATTCAGTTTTACATAAATAGCATCGCTCGTTGATCTTCTAGGAATATTAAATTTTTTCATCCAATAAACTACCTTCCCGGGCTTCCAGTCAATCTTGTTACCAATTTCTTGTATTGACAGGCCTTTTTGATATAATTTTTTCAATTTCTTTTCGGCAGCAAAAGGAATTTTGCTTTTTTTGGGGTTATTTATTTGAGCTGCACATTTAGTGGAACAGTATTTTTTTGGATCGGCAAGTTCTGCTTCAAACTGTTTTTTACATTTTAAATTGGCACATTTTCTTTTTTCTCGCTTATACAAGGAATCATAAATACCATTTTGCCAGTTTTTTTTAGCAATTTGCGATTGTTTCTCCTTATAATCTGTGGAATTGTAAAAATTATTACTACTCATTTTTTCGTTAATAATTCCGAAAACATT
>PWMZ01000048.1 GCA_003559065.1 Candidatus Nealsoniibacteriota bacterium | reverse complement strand
TTAATAGGAAGCAAGAAAAAATTTAACCTCAAGTTTAAAATTTTTGTTCAAGAAGGAAACGGCAAAATTAGAGAAGCCGCCTTCTTATACTCAAAAGCGACCCGTTAAGGTCGCTTTTTTTTAATACTCTTTTAATTTTTTCAATTTTTTGTGTTCTCTAATTCTTTCTAAGGCCTTGGCTTCTATTTGCCTTATTCTTTCTCTAGTAACCCCAAACTCTAAACCTACTTCTTCCAAAGTATGAGTTACTCCATCGTCTAAACCAAATCTCATCGCTAAAACCTTTTGTTCTCTCGGGGTCAAGTCCACCAGAACCTCTTGCAATCTTTCTTTTAATAAAGTTCTAGCTGCTTTGACAGAAGGAGAAATTGTTTTTTCGTCTTCTATAAACTCTACTAAAACACTATCATCCTCATCATCTCCAACTGGTAAATCTAAAGATACCGGATCCTGAGAGATTTTGCTTATATGGTGAACTTTATCTAGTTCTAAACCCATTTCGGTAGCTATTTCTTCAGACAAAGGTTCTCTCCCTAAATCTTGCAAAAGCCTTCTTCTCGCTTTATTATATTTAGAGATAGTTTCCACCATATGAACGGGAATTCTAATGGTTCTTGATTGATCAGCTAAAGCTCTGGTAACCGATTGTCTAATCCACCAAGTAGCGTAAGTAGAAAACTTGTAGCCTCTTCGCCAATCAAATTTTTCTACTGCTCTGGCTAACCCTAAATTTCCCTCCTGAATTAAATCAAGCAAGGTTAAGTTGGGAGATCTACCGGCATATTTTTTAGCAATAGAAACCACTAATCTCAAGTTAGCGGTAGCTAATTGTCTTTTAGCTTCCTGGTCCCCTTTTTCAATCCTTTTTGATAGTTCTTTTTCTTGCTCCGGAGTTAAAAAATCAACCTTTCCTATTTCTTTTAAATAAAGTTGGATAGAATCAACTCTAACTTTTTTAAGATCCTTAATAGGGGAAAGATATTCGTCTTTTTCCTCTTCCACTCTTAAATAATCTTTTCTGTCTTTTACTTCAATACCTTCTTCGTCTAGTTTGTCATAAAGACTTTCTAGCCCTTTTATATCTTTTTCCACGCTTGGAAAAAAAGATAAAATCTCAGAGGTAGTAACAAAACCCCTTGCTCTTGTTTTTTCAATTAAAGCTTCTATTTTTTCTTCTGGAAAAACATTTTTGATTCTTTTTTTAGAAACTCTTTTCTTCTTAGTCGTTTTAGCGGTAGGTTTAGTCTTTTTTTTAGTTGTTTTTTTCTTTAAAGTAGATTTTCTGTTTTTTTTCTTGCCAACAACTTTCTTGGCTTTATTTTTTTTAGCGGTAGTCTTTTTTTTTAAAGTTTTTTTGGGCATATTTATTTGTATAAATTTGAAAGAGTTTGAGAAAGTTTATTAAATTCTTTGTTGAGTTTTCCTGTTTCTTTGTTTTCTTTTTCCGCTTTTATGATTTCTTTTGATAAATTATTTAATTTTTCTTTCAAACAGATAATTTTAAATTGTTTAAAACATTGCTGAAATTCTTCCTCAATATTTTCAGAAAATTCTTCTTTTTCTGCTTTTAGAAATAAAAGGTTCAATTTTTCTTCTTTAATTTTGCCCTCTTTGATTAACTTTATCGATTCTGATTGAGAAAAAAGAGTTATCTCTTGTTCTTCCAGGCTTTGACAGAAATTAGGATTTTTGGCAAATAAAAGTAAAATCCTTTCTTCTAAAAGCTTTTTCCTATTGTTAGAAGGTTTTTCTTTCTCTTCTTTTTTTTCAAAAGGTATTTTATCTAATTCTTTCAAGGCATCTTTAGGGTCAATTTCCAACTCTTGAGATAGTTTTTTGACCCAATGACTTTGTTCAATGCTGTTGGTAATTTTTTTAAAAACAGGAAGAACTTCTTTCGCGATAGCTTTTTTCCCTTCAATTGTTTTTTTATCGTACTTGGAAAGAGCACTTTCTAGATAAAAATCATAAATGGATTTAGCTCCCTTTAACAGATTAAACCATTTTTTAAAATTTTTAGCAATGATGTCGGCCGGGTCCAATCCTTCGGGCATCAAAACCACCTTTATTTCAAAATCAAAAGCTTGGGCTGAAGAAATACTTTTTTTGGTAGCCGAGTCTCCGGCCGAATCCATGTCAAAGGCAAAAATTAGTCTTTTAGTGTATCTTTTAATAATATTAAGCTGAAAATTAGTCAAAGCGGTTCCAGAAACAGCTACCGTATTATCGGACCCCGCCTGATGACTCATAATAGTGTCAAGATATCCTTCGGTCAAAATACAATAATCCTTTTTTCTCATCTCCAAAGAAGCCTTATCAAGGCCGTACAAAACTTTACTTTTATCATATAGGGATGTTGCCGGACTATTGATATATTTAGCTGTTTCTTTTTCTTTAAAAGCTCTCCCGCCAAACCCTATTACTTGAGACCTGGTATTTAAAACGGGAAACATTATTCTTCCCCTAAATCTATCATAAAATTTATTCTGGTTTTTCAAAGCTAACCCTGATTTTACTATTTTCTCTCTTTCAAAGCCCTTGCCAATTAAAAAATCAGACAAAGCGGTCCATTTTTCCGGAGAATAGCCCAATCTCCACTCTTTAATAGTTTTAGCTTTGATCCCTCTTTTTAAAAGATATTCTTTGGCTTTTTTTCCAGAATTACTCTCTTGCAGTTGGGCTTCAAAAAAAGAACAAGCCAATTCGGTAATAGATTCTAGTTTTTTTCTTTCGCTTTGTAGTTTAGGATTTTGTTTTTTAAGGGTAACTCCGGCTTTTTCGGCCAGTATTTTTAAAGCTTCATAAAATTCAATCCCTTCTATTTTCATAATAAATTTAAAGATGTCACCCCCGTCAGAGCAGGAACCAAAGCAATGCCAAATTTGCCTTGAAGGGGAGACAAAAAAAGAAGGGCTCTTTTCCGAATGAAAAGGGCAAGGAGCTCGGTAGTTAATACCGGCTTTTTCTAATTTGATATAGTTTTGAATAACATCTACAATATCAAGCTTGCTCTTGATTTGCTCAATAACAGGATCTGACATATTATTATAATATCACAAAAAAAACCTATCATCAATTTTTTTGTTTGACATAAAGGCCCAAGAAAGTAAAATGGAAGAATATGAATAAAAAATTCCCATCAGAGTTGCGTTTTGATAAAATTTCCAAAGATTGGGTTATCATAGCAACAGATAGAGAAAAAAGGCCAAGAGCTCTTAAAAAGAAAAGAAATAATCTTAAAAAAGATTGTCCTTTTTGTCATCCCCAGAAAAACAAAGAGCCGGTTTTCATCCTTTCTAACAAAAAAGAAATTCCTTTTACTTCTTGGAAAAAAATCAAAAACAAATGGACAACACTTGTCATTCCCAATAAATATCCAGCTTTGGTTCCCGGCAAAAAATTAAATAAAAAAAATCAAGGAAATTTTTATGAAAAGATGAATGCTATCGGTTTTCACGAAGTGGTAATAACTAAAAGTCACACTAAACACATAGCAAAATTATCTATCAAAAAAGTAGAAGAACTTTTTGATGTTTTCCAAAAAAGATACTTAGCTTTAAAAAACAAAGAATTTGTTAATCATATTTCTATTTTCCATAACCATGGAGAAAAAGCGGGGGCCACTATTTTCCATCCTCATTCTCAAATAATCACTACTCCTTTAATCGATGTTGATCTTAAAAAAGCTCTTTCAAACGCTAAAAAATATTTTCAAAAAGAAAAAAAATGCATTTATTGTAAAATGAATGAATGGGAAAAGAGAAAGAAAGAAAGAGTTGTTTTTGAAAACAAAGACTTTTTAGCTATTTGTCCTTTTGCCTCAAAAACTGCTTTTCAAGTCATTGTCTCTCCTAAAAAACACCAACCTTATTTCGAAAAAGAAACAAAAAAAGCAAACTTAGCTGAAGCCTTTCAATCAGTAATGAAAAAAATAGATAAAGCTTTAAATAACCCTGATTATAACTTTTATTTACACACAGCCCCTTGTGACGGTAAAAAACATGATTACTACCACTATCACTGGACTATTCTACCTAAAACTTCTATTCGGGCCGGTTTTGAAATGGGTACTCAAATGGAAATTTCTACTATTGAGCCGGAAAAAGCGGCCAAATATTTGAAAAGCAACTAATGACTAAATTATATCAATCATTGGAAAAAACGGCTAATAATATTGCTAAAAAAGATATTATTTTTTTATACCCTAAGAAAAATAAAAAAGCAGTAAAAGATATCATTAAAGAGGGTGATAAAACTAATAAGCTTTACGAAAGTTTAATTAAAAAAACAGGCAAAACTGGTTACACCTGCCCGGAAACAGAATGGGTTTTTGACCACTTTTATCTTGTTCAGCAAAAATGGAGCGATTTAAAAAATAGCTTTGATGTTAAAAACTTTCTTTCTCTTCCGCAAATAGGAAGCGGTCCTTTAAAGGGATATCCTCGTATTTATAATCTTATTGTCCAGTTACTTTTGATCTCTAATAATAAGATAAATTCAAAACAGTTAATTCATTTTTTAAATGGCTACCAAAAACATAACCCTCTTTTAATCGGAGAATTAAATGCTCTCCCACAAATTATCACCCTTGAGATAACCTTAAACTTTAAGAAAAAAATTGAAGAAATTATTGAAAAAACAGATCAGGTTAACCGAGCAGATAAAATGTTCAGTAATCTTTTTATTGAAAACGAAGGAGATCTTCGCAAATGTCTTACTTACCTCAAAAAAGAGATTGATCTTTCGGAAAAATACTACATCGAACGCTTATGGCAAAGATTGGAAGGAGATAAAATATATCATCGATTAATTAAAAAATGGCTTCAAAGTCACCTTCACGCCAATAAAAAAGATATTTCTTTCATTTTGAACGAAATCAAAAAAGAACATAATCTTTCAGAAAAATTTTTTGCCAATACCATTAACGCTTTAAAATGGTTACCGAATGTCAATTGGACCAACCTGATTGAAAAAGTCAGTATAGTAGAAAAAATATTATCCAAAGACCCAGCCAAAGCCTACGGGAATATGGACGAAAAAGGAAAAAATCTTTACCAAAAAAAAATACAAACTATTGCTAAAAAATTCAAGGTAAAAGAGGTTAATATTGCTAAAACAACCATAAGTTTAGCTTTGGCCTATAAAAAACATATTGGTTACTTTTTAATCAAAGAAAATTATCAAGATTTAGAGAAAGCCTTTCGTTATCAGAAAAACTTTTTAGAAAAAATTAAAGATTTCATTATAAAAAGAAAAACAATTTGTTATTTTGTTCCTCTTTTTCTTTTAACTTTTTTGTTTACTTTTTCGTTTTCTTATTTCTTTTCTTTTTCAAGCTCTTTTCTTGTAATAATTGTTTTTTTATTATCTTTAGAAGCAGCCATTATTTTATTTAATCACTTAATATTAAGCATCATTCCTTCTAATACCCCGGTCCGATTTTTTTATAAAAAAATACCGAAAGAAAATAAAACGGTTGTCGCTATTAATTGCGTATTAACTAACAAAGAAAGAATTGATTTTGTTGTCAAAAATTTGGAAATAAATTATCTCAACAGTAAAGATGAAAATATTTTTTATACCCTTTTATTTGGCTTTAAAGATTCAGACTCAAAAGAAGAAGGGGAAGATAAAAAACTTCTAAATTACGCTCAAAAGAAAGTTAATAAGTTAAATAAAAAATATGGTAATAAATTTTCTTTATTATGTAGAACCCGCCAATGGAATCCGGTAGAAAAGAAATTTATGGAATGGGAAAGGAAAAGAGGAAAGTTATTAGAGTTTAACAAGCTATTATTGGGCTCCAAAAAAACCTCTTTTTTTACTCCTCTTTCTAAAAACCTGAAAAATATCAAATATGTCATTACCCTCGATGAAGATAATATTATGCCTAAAGAAACAGCCAAGCTTCTTATTGGAACTTTAGCTCATCCTTTAAATAAACCCGTTCTAAACAAAGAAAAAAAAATAGTAGACGGCTATTCCATTATTCAGCCACGTATCGGCACTGGGTTATCCTGTAGTCAAGCTTCTTTATTTTCTAAAATATTTTCCCAGGCCTCTACTATTGACCCGCACTCCCATGCTTTATCTGATATTTATCAAGATTTTTTCGGATCAGGATCTTTCGTCGGCAAAGGAATTTATGAACTGGAAACTTACACTCAAGCTTTAGCAGAAAAAATTCCGGAAAATACAGTTTTAAGCCACGACTTATTAGAAGGATTTTATGCTAAAACCGGCTTATCGAGTGATCTCTTAATATTCGAAGATTTTCCCTCTTATTTTAGTATTTATCTTTATCGGATGCATCGCTGGGTCAGGGGTGACTGGCAAATTATTAATTGGCTTTGGCCAAAAGTAAAAAATGCCTCCGGCAAAAAAGAAAAAAATCCGCTTTCTTTTTTAGAAAAATGGAAAATATTTGACAACCTAAGAAGGAGCTTACTGTCTCTTGTTTTTATTCTTGGGTTATTAACAAGTATTTATCTGAAATCTTTACCTTTGTTTTTATATACTCTTTTGACCCTTTCTCTTCCTTTTGTTCTGCCTGTTTTTGCTTATACCTTTAGACAACATAAAAATGTTCCCCTTTTGAATGTTTGCTTAAAATTAAAACGAAATATTTGTAATAGTATATCTCGATCTTTTTGTCGTCTTCTTTTCTTGGTCTCCCACTGCTATATAGAATTATTGGCTATTTTTCAAGCTTTGGTTCGTAAATTTATTATAAAAAAGAAATTACTCGAATGGCAAAGCTACCAAGAACTTGTAAATACTTTCAAAGGAAGTTTTTTAGAAATATTCCAAATAACATTTATTCCTTTTATTTTTGCTTTCATACTCTTTTTTACAAAAAACCCTCTCTTTTATCCTTTTGCTTTTTTATGGTCTTTGGCCCCTTTCGCCGGTTTTTTAATCAGCCTACCTATCAAAGAGCAAAAAACCAAGGACTCATTAATTTTAAGAAGCTGGGCTTTAAGGGCTTGGAACTATTATCAAAAATTTGTTACCGAAGAAACCAATTTTTTACCACCGGATAACATTCAAAAAAATAAGGTATATTATTATACCTCGCCCACTAACATAGGAACTTATCTTTTGTCGATAGTTAGCGCTAAGTCTTTTAATTATATTACCCCGGTTGAGTTTATTGATAAAGTAGATCAGTGCTTAAATAGTATTGAAAGGCTAGAAAAAAAACAAGGACACCTATACAACTGGTATAATATTAAAAGCTTGGAGGCTGTCAAGAACAAATACCTTTCCAGTGTAGATAGTGGTAATTTTATAGCCAGCTTATTTGTCCTGAAAAAATCTTTAGAAAAAAATGATGGGAGAATAAACACCCAGGGAATTCAAGAATCGATAAAAGATCATCTTTTAATTGTCAAAGAAACCGCTTTGGGAAAAAAGGAGAAAACAAAACTAATAAAAGAAATCAATAAATACTTAGAAAAAGAAAGTATAATCAAGTTACCCGCCCTTGAGGTTTTACTTTCTGATTTTGAAACCTCTATTTTTGACGAAGATTTGCTCTTTTGGATAAGGGTCACCAAAGAAAAAATTAACCTTTTTACTAAAAAATCATCTTATAAAATAGACCAAGAGTTAGTAAAAAAGAATTTACAAAGAATAGAAAAAATTATTAATAATATTAATTTTAGGTTTTTATATAATAGAGAAAAAAATCTCTTTCAAATTGGTTACAACGATATAACTAAAAAACAAGATGACGCTTCCTATGATTTAATGGGCTCAGAAGCAAATATTGCCAGTTTTTTAAGTATTGCTTTAAACCAAATAGGACAGACTCACTGGAAAAAGCTTGACCGCACCATGATCAAAACCCCAATTCTTCTTTCTTGGGGAGGGTCTTTATTCGAAACTATCAATAATCTTATTTTTTTCAAACTAAAACCTGAAAGTCTTTTATATGAAAATGGAAAAAAAATAATAAAAAAACAAATAAAATACGCTAAAAAACTGAAAATTCCGTGGGGAATGTCAGAAGCGGCTCATTTTGCTTCAGAAACCAGCGATGAAATTCATTACCGGGTTTTCGGCGTTCCCAGTATCGGAATCAAAAGAGATTTGATTAATTATAAGGTCGTTTCCCCTTACTCTTCTTTTCTTTCTCTGCCCTTCACCCCTAAAAAAGTAACGGCTAATCTTAAAAAAATAAAATCATTAGGGGGGTTTGGGAGATTCGGTTTTTACGACTCTATCGACTTTACTAATCAAAAACGCGTTATTCCTTCTTATTATGCTCATCACCTAGGTTTTAGCTTAGCTTCCATTTGCAACTATTTAAAAAAGGGGGAAATTAGAAACTTATTTTCTGAAAACTCTCAGATATCAGCTATTCAATATTTACTTGAAGAACCTTATCTTATCGATAGTAAAATTGCTCCATTACCCAAAAAGGAGAAATATAAAGAACCAAGAGTAGAAACAGCCGGTTTGCCCATCAAAGAGTTTATTCCTCTTAAAACCGAATTACCTCAAAGCATGTTCTTGTCCAACGGAAAACTTTTTGCCACGGTTTCTAATAATGGAGCTTTTTCCCTTTTTACCAAAGACACACTAATTACTCCTTTTTCCAGAATGGAAAATAAAAAACAAGGCTGGCAAATATTTTTAAAAGAAAATAACAAAAAGTGGCCAATCGCCCCCTCTTCGGGAAAAGTAAAATACAGGGTAGCTTTTCATGAAAATTTAGCCGAATTCAATGCTCGATTTAATAATATAGAAGCCCAAACAGAAATAACCATAAGCCCTCACGAAAACTTGGAAATCCGCAAAGTAACCCTTTCAAACAATAGTAATCGAATAAAAAAAATCGAACTGCAAACCGAAGGCCAGATTTGTTTAGCTAAAAAAGAAAAAGAACTTTCTTCTCCTTATTTCCATCGTCTATTTTTAAGATTGGGAATACTTTTGAAAAAGAAAGCCTGGTTTGTAAAAAGAGCTCATCTTTTTCCTGACGATGAAAACATTAAATTTGTTCACTGGATTTCTTCTCCTAAAAAAAGGGTTCGAATAAGTTTTGCCAAAAAAGTTTTTAAAAAAGCTTGGTATTCAGAAAATCCAGAATTTGGCAATAATGTAAAATTAAGATTAAAACCAAAAGAAAAAACTACTTTTTATTGTTTTTGCGGAATTGTTACCTCAAAACAAAGGTTAAAAGCACTTGTTAAAAAATATAATAAAAATAAATATTGTAATGAAATTTTTGAAAATATACATAACCAAGAAAGCCGCTATTTACAATCTTTAAATATTGACTACATTAAAGCTAAAAAATATTGTAAACTAGGGTCACAAATATTTTGGAGAGACCCAAGAATCAACCCCAACGCTTTCTTTGGATCAACTAAAATAAGAAATTTTTTATGGCAATTTGGAATCTCTGGGGATCTTCCTATTATTTTATTGGCCATCAAAGACGAACAAGACTTACCTTTGGTGCGTGATTTCGTTAGGGCTGTTTCTTATTTAAAATTCAAAGGGCTAAAATTAGATTTAATTATTCTGAACAAAGAAGAAAAAAGTTACGTAGAACCTTTAAGGGAATGGACGGAAAATTTATTACAAGATTCAGAAAATACATACCTTATCTCTCAAGGCGATCTTACAAAAGAAGAATTAATATCTCTTAAAAACATTGCCATAGGATCTTTTCCTCTCGAAGAAGTAAGTATAAAAAAAGAACAGTTTAACCAAGAAGCTTCTGTCTGCAATTGCCCTAAAAAAGAAAACGAGATTGAGAAACTTTCTTTTTTCAACCAATATGGTGGATTTTCAAAAAATAAAGAGTACGTTATTCTGGCCAATAAAAAGAAAAAGCCTGACTTACCCTGGAGCAATATTATTGCCAACAAAAAATTCGGTTGTATTGTTTCTCATTACGGGCTAGGGGCCACTTGGTATTTAAATAGTCAGCAAAATCGCATCACTTCTTGGGGTTTTTCTCCCATTAAAAATCAAGTGAGTGAATTATTCTATCTAAAAGAAAAAGACTGTTTATGGTCTCTGACTCTTTCTCCTCTGCCTAATAATAATGATTACAAGATTATTCACGGAAAAGGATATAGTGAATTTGAAAATAAAAATCACAACATCAAAACAAATTTAAAGGTTTTTGTCCATCCAAACAGGAGCTGTAAATTTTATCAATTAACAATAGAGAACAAAAGCAATAAAGAAAAAGAGATCTCTTTAATTAATTTTTTTCCTTTAGTCTTGGGTGATTTTGAAGAATTACAGTCTCCTTTAAAACTAAAGAAAGAAAGAGACCTATTTTTAGCCGAACAAACCCTTGAAAATAATGTTGGTCAAACTAAAGTGGGAATCTTTTCAAGTGAAAAAATATCTTCTTTCTCTTTTTACCAGCCAAATGTTTTTTCTAAGAATAACGAATTGTTAATTCCCAGCGCTTTAGAAAAAGAAAAAGAAAAACAAATTAATTCTTATCCTTGTATAAATTTAATTAATAAATTAACCATTTCGCCTAAAGAAAGAAAACAAGTTTTAATTTTAATGGCGGCCGACCCCGAAGAAGAAAAAGTAAAAGAAATTATCAAAGAAGCTCAAAAAGAAACAGATATTTTTGAAGAACAAAAATATTTATGGGAAAAAACCTTATCAAAAATCAAAATAAAGACGCCCTCTTCCGATCTTGATATTCTTTTTAACCATTGGCTTTTATACCAAACTATGGCTTCTCGTATTTTAGGAAAAACGGGTGCCTATCAACAAGGAGGAGCTTTCGGCTTTAGAGACCAATCTCAAGATCTTTTGGCTATTTTGCCAACCAACCCTAAAAAAGTAAGAGAAATGCTAATATATTTTGCCGGCAAACAATTTGAAGAAGGAGATGTTTTAAATTGGTGGCATGAGCCTGAGGGGCTTGGGTCTCGTACCTTAGTTTCAGACGCCCATTTATGGCTTCCTTATCTTTTGTCTTGTTATTTGGAGAAAACAGGAGACAAAAGCATTTTGGAAGAAACCGCTCCTTTTATAAAAGGAGAAAAGGTTAGTTTTGGCAAAAAAGAAACTTGGGTAGGTATTCCTAAAGTTGCCAAAGAGGGTTCTCTATACCAACATGCCATTAAAGCTTTAGAAAAAAGTTTTCAATTCGGTAAAAACAATCTCCCTCTTATAGGGGTCGGAGATTGGAATGACGGTTTGAATAATGTCGGCAAAGAAGGAAAAGGAGAAAGTGTTTGGCTTGGTTTTTTCCTTTACTATAATCTTTTAAAATTTATTGATA
>PWMZ01000061.1 GCA_003559065.1 Candidatus Nealsoniibacteriota bacterium | reverse complement strand
TTTTTTAGTTAAAATGTTTCCTGATAAATAATAAATCATACTTTATGATAACACATAATTATTCAATTTCATATAAGGTTATCCCGGAATCCTTTCCCTTTTGGGGGATGTTTTTAAAAGAGAAAGCCAATGTTAAAACCTTTGTTTCTTTTTTACATTCTTTTAAAAGTTTTTTCTCAAGTAAATTATTAGTAGGTTGTAAAAGATAAGAAATAATGATGTCTGCTTTAGAAAGATCCACTTTAAAAATATTTTTCCAATAGACTCTCGCTTTTTTTTGTAACCCCATCTTTTTTATTTTCCTATTAGAGAGAAAAACTAAAATAGGATTAATTTCAATTCCAACAGCCTTAAGGTCGTAATTTTTGACTGCTTCAATAACTATTCTACCATCTCCGGAACCAAGGTCATATAAAGTTTGTCCGGAATCGGCAGAAGTCATTTCAATCATTTTTTTAATTTTTTCTCGAGGGCAAGGAACATAAGGGGCCCCGGTAAAAAAAGGAAAAAGGAAAATAGTAAAAATAAGGCAAATGATGCCCAGAATTATCAAAAATAATATTAAAATAAGTAAATTCATAAAATTTCTTTGATATGTTACACTTATTATAATGACATTTAAAGTTTTTTCCAAATTCCAACCAACCAAAGACCAAAAAAAAGTGGTGACAACATTAAGCAAAAAAGGAGACCATGTTCTTTTGGGAGTTACCGGTTCCGGGAAGACTTTTGTTTTATCAAAATTAATTGAAAAAACAAAAAAGCCCGCTTTAATTATCTCGGCCAACAAAACTTTAGCCGCTCAGCTATACCAAGAGTTTAAGGCTTTTTTCCCCAAAGCTCATTCTCATTATTTTGTCAGTTATTATGATTATTACCAGCCGGAAGCTTTTATTCCTCAAAAAAACAAATATATTGAAAAAGACGCTAAAATTAATAAGGTAATAGATAAATTAAGGCACGCCACCGTTCAAGATGTTATCAATAAAAAAAACGTTATTGTTTCTGCTTCCGTTTCCTGTATCTATAATTTGGGATCTCCGAAAGACTATCAAAAAATTCGTTTATCTTTGAAAAAAAACCAAACCATCTCTCAAAGAGAAATAATTATAGCTTTAGTTTCTTTACAATACCAAAGAAACGAAACAATGGATCCCGGCACCTTTAGAGTAAGGGGAAATAAAATTGAAGTTTTTTCTGTTTCTTCAAATGAGAAAAAAGAAATAATATTGAAAAATAATAAAATAAAAAATTCAGTTCAAATATTCCCGGCTAACTTTTGGATCCCCGATCAACAAAAATTGAATATCAGTATAAAAAACATAGAAACAGAATTAGAACAAAGAGTTAAAGAATTAAAAAGAAAGAAAAAATTATTAGAAGCCGAAAGAATAAAACAAAGAACCCACTATGATTTAGAAATGATTAAAGAGCTCGGTTATTGTTCGGGAATTGAGAACTATTCCAGTCACCTAGAATTTAGAAAAGCAGGAAGCCCTCCTTTTACTCTCTTAGACTATTTCAAACAAGCTTTTAATAATAACTTTTTAACCGTTGTTGATGAATCCCATATTACCATTTCTCAATTAAAAGCTATGGCTGTTCAAGACAAAAAAAGGAAACAAACATTGATAGACCACGGTTTTAGATTAAAGTCAGCTTTAGATAATAGGCCTTTAACCTTAAAAGAATTTGAAAAAAAGGCCAAGCAAACCATTTACTTATCAGCTACTCCAGCTGAATACGAAAAAAGAAGAGCTAATATTGTTGAGCTTTTAACCAGACCAACCGGATTACTGGAACCCAAAATTGAAATAAAGCCAATTAAAAACCAAATTCAAGAAACTATTAAAGAAATTAAAAAACAAAAAGAAAAAACTTTAGTGGTGGCTATTAGCAAAAAATTAGCCGAATTGATTTCCGAAAGACTAACAAAAGAAAATATCAAAAGCCAGTGGATTCATTCAGACACTAAAACTTTAGAAAGGCCCAATATTTTAAAAAAATTAAGACAGGGCGATTACGATGTTTTAGTAGGAGTCAACCTTTTAAGAGAAGGCTTAGATTTACCAGAAGTAAGTCTAATTATCATTTTAGACGCCGACAAAGAAGGTTTTTTAAGGTCAAAAACAACTTTAATCCAAACCATGGGAAGAGCGGCCCGACACGAAAAAGGAAGAATAATCCTCTTTGCCGACCAAATAACTGGGTCCATGAAAGAGGCCATTAAAGAAATAGAAAGAAGAAAGAAATATCAAATAGAGTATAATAAAAAGAACAATATTACTCCTAAAAAAATTATTTCCGATATCAAAGATTGGTCTTTTGCTAAAGAAAAAGTAGAAACCGAATTTATTATCAAAGACAAAAAAATATTAAAAAAAGAAATGAAAAAAGCAGCTGAAAATCTTAATTTTGAAAGAGCAGCCAAATTAAGAGACATAATTAAAAAATTATGAAAAAATTATTAATATTTCTTTTTTTTCCTTTCCCAATATTGGCTTTGTCAATTGTCGAGGTTCAAATACATGGTAACTTAGCTGACAACAACTATATTAAAATCTATAATTCCCAAGAATATGATGTTGATGTTTCCAATTACAATTTAAGAAAGAAAACTTCCACCGGGACAGAATCATCGATTAGGGTTTTTCCCAAAGGAACTATTATTTCTTCCAAGGGATATCTTTTATGGGCTAATTCAAGAAATGACTTTCATTTAGAACTAAAAGCCGATATTTCAAGCACCGCTTACTTAGCTAAAGATAACGCTATTGCTCTTTTAGACAACAAAGGAAATATTTTAGATTCTCTTTCTTGGGGTAGCCCTGAAAAAACTTTTCAAAAAAATGATACTTTTGAAAAAAACCCTGGTCCCAAAGAAATAATTAAAAAAGAAAATAATGATTCTTATCTTTTTAAAAAAGAGATAGAGGTTGAAAAAGAGAAACCAAAAGAGATAGAAAAACCTGAAATAAAAAGGAATTACTTTCCTTTATTCCAAGCTTTTTTGATTAGCCTTTTTTTCGGTTTTCTTATTTTTCTTTTGAAAAAATCCTTGCTTTTTCTTGGTTTTTA
>PWMZ01000051.1 GCA_003559065.1 Candidatus Nealsoniibacteriota bacterium | reverse complement strand
ATTTGACACGTTTTTTATTTATTGATATTTATGGTAAAAATAATATAAAATATGATTTTAAAAATTACCGGTATGTCTTGTATTTCTTGTGCTAAAAACATCGAAAGCAAGATAAAAAAACATTCCAAGGTTTCTTTAGTAAAAGTAGATTTTGTCAATGAAAAAATCTTTGTTGAAGGAAAGATTTCTAAAAAAGAAGTAATAGAAATAATAGAAAGTTTGGGCTATAAAGCTTTTGAAGAAAAAACAACCTTAAAAGTAAAAGGAATGAATAGTCCTCATTGCGCCGGTATAATTGAAAAGATTCTGAAAAAACTTAAAGCAAAAAATATTAATATTGAATTTTCAAACGAAAAAGTTTCTTTTATTTCTTCTGTTTCTTTTAAAAAAATTAAAAAAGAGATAGAAAAAGCAGGTTACAAGGTGTTCAAAGAAGAAGTGGAGGTTGAAGAAGAAAAAATGATTAAAAAGACTAGAAATAAAACATTTATATCTTTAACCTTAAGCGCTATTTTAATGTCTATGATGTTTTGGTCTTTTTTTGAACTTCCGATTATAGAAGCTGTTTTAGCTTTTATGGTAGTTTACTTTTTTGGCTTTAGCGTCCATTTATCAGCTATAAAGGCCGTCCGTAATTTTTATATCAATATGGATGTTTTAATTTCTCTAGGAGATAACGTTGCTTATTTCTTCGGCTTAGCTGCTTTTTTTATTCCTGAAATTCCGGTCTTTTTTTCCGTAGCCGCTTTTATTATGTCTTTTCATTTACTGGGCAGATACTTAGAAAAAAGAGCTCGGGGGAAAACCTCAGAAGCTTTAAAAGATTTACTCAAACTTGAAAGTAAAAAAGCTAGAATTTTAGAAAACGGAAAAGAAAAAGAGATTTCAATTAAAGAATTAAAAGTAGGGGATATTATGGTTATAAAGCCGGGAGAAAAAATTCCTACCGACGGAAAAATAATAAAGGGGCAATCATACGTTGACGAATCCATGGCAACGGGAGAATCTTTGCCGGTAGAAAAAAAAGAAAAAGATAATGTTTTAGGAAGCACTCTTAATCAACAAGGATCTTTAAATGTTAAAGTAACTAAAATCGGCAAAGACACCTTTTTATCCCAAGTAATCAAATTAGTAGAAGAAGCCCAAAGATCACGAGTTCCTATTCAAGAATTAGCCGATAAAGTTACTTCATATTTTGTTCCCGTGGTTTTACTTATTGCTATTGTTACTTTTATTGCTTGGGGTTTAACCGGTAATTGGTTTATTGCTGTTGTTTCAGCTATGACCGTTTTAATTATTGCTTGTCCTTGTGCTTTAGGACTAGCCACTCCAACAGCTTTAACTGTTGGTATCGGTAGAGGAGCAAAACAAGGAATTCTTATCCGCAGAGGAGAGGCTATTGAGTTGATGGGAAAAACAAAAACAATCGTTTTAGATAAAACCGGTACTTTAACCAAAGGAAAACCAACCGTAACCGATATTATTACTTTTGGCGGGATTGAAAAAAAAGAACTTTTAAAGATTACCGCTTCAGCTGAAAAAAAATCAGAACATCCTTTGGCAAACTCAATAGTTAAAAAAGCTGAAGAAGAAAAAATTGAATTAGTTGAGATTGAAAAATTTGAAGCTCTATTCGGCCGAGGAATAAAAGCAGAAATAAAGGGTAGGAAAATTTTAGTTGGAAAGAGGTCTTTAATGGAAAACATTGACATTTCTTCTGCTGAGCCTTTTTTAAAAGAACTAGAAAAAGAAGGAAAAACAGCTATACTTGTTTCAGATAATAAAAATCTTTTGGGTATTATCGCTGTAGCCGATACTTTAAAAAAAGAGACCTTGTCAGCCATTGAAAGCCTTCATAAAATGGGCTTTAAAACGGTAATGTTAACTGGAGACAACCAAAGAACGGCCGAAGCTATCGCTAAAAAAATCAAAATAGATGAAGTTATTGCCGAAGTTTTACCTGACCAAAAAGCAGAAATAATAAAAAAGATGCAAAAAGAAAATAGGGTAGCCATGGTTGGCGATGGAATTAACGATGCTCCGGCTTTAACTCAAGCCGATGTCGGAATAGCCATTGGTTCCGGGAGCGATATTGCTATTGAAGCGGGAGAAATTACTTTAGTTAAAGGAGAATTAGATGCTTTAGTTAAAGCAATAAAATTAAGCAAAGCTACTTTTAAAATTATTCGAGAAAATCTTTTTTGGGCTTTC
Source organism: Candidatus Nealsoniibacteriota bacterium (assembly GCA_003559065.1). Classification (GTDB taxonomy): domain Bacteria; phylum Patescibacteriota; class Minisyncoccia; order Minisyncoccales; family GWA2-38-27; genus PWMZ01. Next base: position 878 of record PWMZ01000051.1, on the reverse strand, counting down.
CTTTACAATAGTCTAGCTCTTCCTATAGCTGCTTTTGGATTATTAGCTACTATGTGGGGCCCGATTATTGCCGCTGCTGCCATGGCTTTTAGTTCTTTCTCGGTAGTTGTTAACTCTTTAAGATTGAAAAAAATAAAGCTTTGAAATAAATATTCTTTCTGTTAGAATAAAAAAATGAATATTAAAAAAATCATTAAAGATAAATACGAAAAAATAGCAAATAGTAATTCTTCTTGCGGGTGCAGTTGCGACAATACAAAGAATATTTCAAAAAATATTGGTTATTCCGAAGAAGAATTAAAAATCGTAGATGATGCCGATCTCGGCCTTGGCTGTGGAAATCCATTGGCTTTTGGAAAAATCAAGAAAGGGGATACGGTTCTAGATTTAGGATCCGGAGCCGGTATAGATGCTATTTTAGCCTCGAAAAAGGTTGGTGATACAGGAAAAGTTATTGGTGTTGATATGGCCGAAAAAATGATCCAAAAAGCAAAGAAAAATGCTCAAAAACAAAATATTACTAATATAGAATTTTTATTGGGAGAAATAGAAAACTTACCTTTAAAAAATAATTCGGTTGATATAATAACCACTAATTGTGTTATTAATCTTACCCCTGACAAAGCAGAGGCTTTTAAAGAAGCTTTTAGGGTTTTAAGGCCTGGGGGGAAAATCTACCTTTCAGATATAGTTTTATTAAAAGAGCTTTCAGAAGAACAAAAAGAAGACGAGGATCTACTGGCGAGTTGTGTGGCCGGCGCCTTGCTAAAAAAAGATTATTTGGGTAAAATAAAGAAAGCGGGTTTTAAGATCCGCGTTTTATCGGAGAATAAAAAAATTAGTAAACAACAATACAACGGAATTGCTCTTGAAAGCTT
>PWMZ01000039.1 GCA_003559065.1 Candidatus Nealsoniibacteriota bacterium | reverse complement strand
TTTATGTTATAATAACATTGAAATATGGTTGATGTTAAAAAAACACATAAGATAATTGTTTCTTCTTTGTTGGCTCCAATTCTAAGTTCCCGGGATACAATTGGTGTCTTAGAAAAAAAGATTAGAAAGACTAAAATTAAGTCAATTGATTTAGATTTTTCTAATGTAAGCTTTGTTTCTCGTTCTGCTGCTCACGCCTTATTATTAATGAAAGAGAGATTAGGAACAAAAAAAATATATCTTTTATTAATACCAGCGAAGATGTAAAAAATATGTTACGCTTAGTGGCAGCGAATAGAGCTGTCCCTCAAAAAGAAAAACCGGCGTTTAATCCGGAAAAAATTGAGATAACTTCCTTGTTTTAAAAGTTGTATTGACAATTACTGTTTTTTTTGATAAAACAGACACAATAAGTCTGAATTATGAAAATATCCAAAAAAACACAATACGGCTTAAGAGCTTTGGTTTTTTTAGCCAAAAATGATTTTTCCTCTATTAGAAAAATTTCTGAAAAAGAAAATATTCCTTACTATTTTTTAGAAAAAATATTCACTGATCTAGAAAAGTCGGGATTAGTTGCTTCTAAAAAAGGATCTCAAGGGGGTTATTCTTTAAAGAATAAAGATATTAAACTAATAGACGTTTTAAATGCTTTAGGAGAAAAAATCTCTTTAGTTGATTGCTTACAAAAAAATAATAAGTGTTTTAAAGAGAAAGAGTGTGAAACAAGGAAAATTTGGTTGAATTTGCATAAAAAACAAAAAGAATATTTTAATTCCATTAATTTGAAAGATTTAATATGAAAAAAGTTTATTTAGATTATTCAGCTACCACTCCGGTAGACGAAAGAGTTTTTAAAAAAATGATGCCCTTTTTTTCTCAAAAATATGGTAATGCTTCCTCTTTGCATTCTTTTGGCCAGGAAAGTAAGTTGGTCCTAGAGGGTGCAAGAGAAAAAGTGGCTGACTTAATTTCAGCTTCTTCAGAAGAAATAATTTTTACTTCTTCAGCTACCGAAAGTAATAATTTAGCCTTGAAAGGTTTATTGAAAAAAGGAGATCACTTAATTATTTCTTCTATTGAACATCATTGTGTTGAAGAAACAGCCAATTATTTAAAAAGAGAAGGGGTTTTGGTGACAAAACTAGAAGTGGATAAAAAGGGATTTGTTAAAGACTTGCAAAAAAACATCCAAAAAAATACTGTTTTGATTTCTATTATCCATGCTTCTAATGAAATAGGAGTAATTCAAGATATCGAAAAGATAGGGAAAATTGCTAAAAAGAACAATATTTTATTTCATACCGATGCCGCTCAAAGTTTTGGTAAAGTCCCTATTGATGTTAAATACATCGATCTTTTAACCGCTTCTTCTCATAAAATTTATGGTCCCAAAGGGGCTGCTTGCTTGTATGTTAAAAAAGGGATTAAGTTAACCCCTCTTTTGCACGGAGGAGGGCAGGAGCAAGGCTTAAGGCCTTCTACTTATAATATTTCGGCTATTGTTGGCTTTGGTAAAGCGGCCGAAATAGCTGGAAAAGAAATGGAAAAAGATTATAATCATCAGGTATTTTTAAGAGATAAAATTATTGAAGAAGCTTTGAAAATTAAAGGTTGTTATTTAAACGGAGATAATCAAAAAAGACTTCCTAATAATATTAATTTAAGGTTTTCCGGGATTGAAGGAGAGGCTTTAGTGATAAAACTGGATTTAGAAGGAATTGCCGTTTCTACCGGGTCAGCTTGTGCTTCAGCTAAGTTGGAGCCAAGTTCTGTTTTATTAGCTTTAGGTTTAAAGCCCCATCAAGCCCATGGTTCTTTAAGGATAAGTTTAGGGAAATATACTACTGAAAAAGAAATAGATTATTTTTTGAAAATTCTTTTAAAATCAGTAAAAGAATTGAAACAAATATCACCATACAAATGAGTTATAACGAAAAAATAATTAATCACTTTAAAAATCCCAAAAACTATGGAAAGATGAAAAATCCTTCAGCTGTTGGAAAACTGGATAATAAAAACTGTGGAGACGTTATGTGGATTTATTTAAAGATAAAAGAGGATATAATTGAAGACATTTCTTTTGAAACCTTAGGTTGTGCCGTTGCTATTGCCAATAGTAGCCTTTTAACAACCATGGTTAAAGGCAAAACAATTAAAGAAGCTTTAAAGATAAAAGATAAAGATTTAATAAAAGAGTTTGGTCAGGTGCCTAAAGTTAAACTACATTGTTCTTTTTTAGCCGTTAAAGCCCTTAAAAAAGCAATTAATAATTATTATGAAAAAGGTTCTTCTAGCTATGTCGGGAGGAGTAGATAGCGCTGCTTGTGCTATCTTGTTACAAAAAAAAGGATTTGAACCAATAGGAGTTCATTTTAAGTTTTGGCCCCTGAACAACAGGTGTTGTACCTTGCGAACCGAACAAAAAGCAAGAAAAATATGCCAAGATTTAAAAATTCCTTTTTATGTTTTTGATTTGAAAAAACAATTTCAAAAAGAGATTGTTAAGCCTTTTTTAAAATCTTTGTCTCAAGGGGTTACCCCCAATCCTTGTGTATGGTGTAACAGAAAGATAAAATTTAAGACCTTGGAAAAATATCGAAAATTATTGAAAGCTGACCTTGTTAGCACCGGTCATTATGCTATTTTAAAGGATGGTTCTTTATTTCAGGCTAAAGATAAAAAAAAAGACCAATCTTACTTTTTGTGGCAATTAGAAGATTTGAAAAATATTTTGTTTCCCCTAGGGGAGTTGAAAAAAGAAGAAGTTAGAAAAATAGCTAAAGATTATAATTTTTCTAGAGAATCACAAGAAATTTGTTTCGTTGAAAATAAATTGGAGGATTTTTTAAAAAAACATTTAAAAGAAAAAAAGGGAGATATTATTTTTCAAGGAAAGAAAGTTAGTGAACACCAAGGGTTGTTTTATTATACTATTGGACAAAGAAAGGGGATTGATTTAGCTAATGGCCCTTTTTATGTTTTGAAGAAAGACGTTAAAAAGAATAACCTTATAATCACTAAAGACGAAAAAGATTTATTTAAAAAAGAATTAAAAATGAAAAAAGTTAATTGGCTAGAAAAAGTTTCTTTTCCTTTAGAGTGCTCAGCCAAGGTAAGATATAGGGGGG
>PWMZ01000071.1 GCA_003559065.1 Candidatus Nealsoniibacteriota bacterium | reverse complement strand
GAAGTCTATAAAGATCATCGTCTTCATCAGATTGAACAAAGTTAGCCCTAGTGGCTTCTCTTCCTGAAAGGGCTCTTGACCCATCATAAAGAGCAACATAGTCTATTACTCTCCAAGGTCTCGCGGCGGTTCCGTCTCCAGTTCCGTCAAAATATAAATCAACTCTTTGAACTGTAATATCAGAATCTGTCGCTTCAAGTTCAAAAGCAACTACGTTTTTTGTTTGACCAGCATATACTTCTACTCCTACTGGCTCAGGAGATCGACTAACGCTTAGATCTCCCTCTTCTTCTACTACAGGGTCGTCATCTACAGGATCGTCGTCATCTACAGGATCGTCGTCATCTACAGGATCGTCGTCATCTACAGGATCGTCTGCTACTTCTGTTAACATAGTGTTAAGTCTAGCTCTGGTTGAAGGACCAACAAAACCGGTTCCGGCTGATAGTCCTAAAGGAGCTAAAATCTCAGAAGCATATTGTGCTTGGAAATTAATAACAGCAGCTTTGGTTAACATACCAAAGTAACTTGATTCACTTCCAGCTGAACCAACACCTGTTTCTGCTACTTGAGTAGCGTCATCTTGGTTCAATAAAGCTTGTAAACATCTAACATCATTTCCAGTTGAACCTTGTGAAAGATTTCTTGTAAAAGTAATCCCTGCACAGGCAGCTGGAGCATCAGTGGCTGGTACGGTAGGTTCTACTGCTTCGCCCTTAAGAGCTGACTCTACATTAGCAATTGTTGCTGAGTCTGCTCCGAAAGATGACAATAAATCCAAAATTGAATTCATTTGAGCATCAGTTAAAGCGGCAGCTGTAGAAACTAATCCTACAGTTAATACCAGCGAAACTATAATTAATAATTTTTTCATTTTTGTATTTTAATTTTTCAACTTTAATTTTTTTCGACCTTTATATTTTTATTTCGTAACTACTATCGACTTGGTAGCAGTTACAACTTGTTAGTTTTTAACTAACATCCATTTGTCTAAACTTACTAAATATTTTTATTATTGTCAATACCCTATCTTTAGTACAATTTCATAAGCTTCAGCGTACTCTTGATTCTCTTGTAACTCTATCGCTTTTTCTAATTGCTCTTCTTGTTCTTCGGTTAAAGAAGTTTCTTTTAATCTTTCTAATTCAGCTTCCACTTCTCTTTTGTATAATTCTTCTACTTCTTGACTATCATAGCTTACTCCTAGTGATTTTATCTCTCTATCCATATCTATTACTTGTTGGGTGGCTTCTGGATCTTTAGCTACTCTGGCTATTTCTGAAATAGTGGTTCTAACTTCGGCTACTACTGGTTCCATATTCCTTTCAGCTCTTTCTTGGGCTCTTTTTAGATCTTCTATTCTTCTTTGAGCAATAACTAAGTCTTGAGCTTTTTCCAATCTGGCCATTAATTCTACTCTTTCAGTTGTTTTTCTAACTGGAAAAAGAGTATCTCCGGGTAAAGCATTATAGGAAAGAACTAAAGTAACAACCATAAAAGAGAATAAGGTGGCGGAAGCAAAAGCTGGTTTGTGGTTGAAAATAAAGGTGAGGACAGGAATTCTTTCTTCTTTTCCCAGAATTTCTTGTTTAGTCAAAGAAACCCATTCTTTTTTGGGTTCTATTTGCTTTAATGATTTTAGGTTTTTGATTAAGTCTTTCTCTTGCATGTTTCTACTATTTATGACGATTTAAAAGCCCTAGTGTTACGCTTCTTCCACTTTTTCTTTTAAAGCGGTTAAAGCTCGGTGAAGCTTAGCCCTGGTAGCTCCATGAGAACTATTGGTTATTTTAGCTATTTCTTTACAGGATAAACCTTCAATGTGACGCCAGATTATTAGGTCCTGATATTCTTGTTTTAAATCTTGCATAGCTAACTTAACATTGTCGGCATCGGAACTAATAGCCGCTCTTTCTTCCGGGCTCGGGCTTTGGTCGGTCAGGACAACATCATCGATATTAGCTGTCCGTGTCCTATCTTTTTGTTTGTAGTGATCAATAACCAGGTTTCTGGCTATTTGGTATAGAAAGGCTCGGGGATTCTCAATTTCCCGATCAAAGTGGTTTCTATCCCGATTAAAAGCCTGCCAGGCCCTTAAAAAGGTCTCTGAACACAAATCTTCGGCTATTTGTTCGGAATTAACCTTAAAATAGATAAAACGATAAATTCCTTTCAGGTTTTTATCGTAAGTTTTGCTAAATTTTTGGTGTAAACTACTCATTATTGTTAGGACATTAATAGGACATTATTTTAATATTTTTTGTCCTAGCTATTTAAACTATAAAAAGTCTCGTTTCCGGTACCAATTCTTCTGATTATTCCTTTTTCCATTAAGTCATTAAAATCTCTTCGAATGGTTCGCTTGGAAACCTTGGGCAAGACCTCAACAATATCTCTTACCTGGGCTTTTTCTTTGCTTTTCAAAGTTTCTAAAATCTTTTCTTTTCTTGGATCAATCTTTTCTGGCTTTTCTTCTTTTTTAACATTATTTTTTTCAAAAACTAATTCTTTAATTTCTTTCTTAATCTCTAAATCTATTTTTTGGTATTTCTCTTGTAATTCTAAAATTTCAAAATGACTAACCCAATTCTGATATTTAGCCACTTCTAGCTGACCGAATAAAACATCCAAGTCTTTTTGAACTTCAAAAAGAACTTTTTGATACCTTTCTTTCTGTTTTCCTTCTTCGAACAGTTTCCTTTTCAAAATATAATTGTTAAAAACATTATTGGCTGTTTCTCTGGTATTGTATCTTAAGGGTTCTTTTTTAGGGAAAAGCAGAGTCACTCGATAAATTTGTTTAGTTGTATCTATTAAAAAATCCTTATCCATTCGTATATTATAATACAAATATAACTATTTTACAAGATTATTTGAAAGTCTTCAAAATCATCTTTTAAAAAAGAAAAGGCTTCTACTTTTTCTATTGAAAAACTTTCTTTTAATTCTTTGATTATTCTTTCAATATTCTCTCCTTGAAAAACAGCTTCCACTTTGCCATCAGCAAGGTTTTTAACCCATCCTTTTAAATTTAGCTTTTTTGCCTTTTCTTTGGTAACGAATCGAAAGCCAACTCCTTGAACGTTACCAGAAAAAAGAAATCTTTTTGTTTCCATGTTCTAAATATTTAAGTTTTCCACAGGGCCTTT
>PWMZ01000003.1 GCA_003559065.1 Candidatus Nealsoniibacteriota bacterium | reverse complement strand
TGGAAATAAACAATCTAATCTGTTCTCAGATATGTTCGATAATAAAGAAAAGAAGGGTGTTAAAAAGACCGACGAAAATGTCACTTTAAGAGACTTTATGTAGTCTTTATACCGATTCAATCCTTGGTGCTAGTAAGAACATTACATGTCCGTTGTTGTCGGCGAAATCGAACTGCATCTTTACGGGGTAATCCTTACCGAGTTCTAGCTGTACGATCTTGTTGCTGTCAACAGATTTTATCATATTGGCAAAGTAATCAATTGCGAAAAGAGACCGGACATCTTCCGAAGCATCCAATTCTTCCAATTGATCTTTTGGTATCGCCAATTTAACCGAATCTTCATCTTCTTCGGAGAAGAGCTCAAATCCATTAGGTCCGACGGAGATGGCTATGTGATCTGCAATATTCTGAGATGCCTTCACACCGGTTTGTAGGTGTTTACCCAATAATTTTACATCGATGGGAAGGTCGAGTTGTGGTACACTGGGGTCTGTCATTCCGGCAGTATCTAGAAGAGGCATCTTCTGTGTGATATTATTTACCTTTAGAACCAATCGATTTCCGTCATCTTCGTGTTCGATGGTCACCTTATCGGATGAAGCCGATAATTTTAGGAACTGATCTAATTTATTGAGTGCTATCCCAAGTTCTGTTTCGTCAGCTTCGAAGCTTATAAAAGCATCCTTTTTCAGTTCCATCTCCACCATAGCTACGTGGGCTGGATCCACGGCCTTCAATGATAATCCTTCCTCACTAAAATTAAATTTAACTTCATCTACTATAGTCTGTATTATCTCTACGACTTCCTTCAATACTTCTGCTTTGATTTCTGCTTTTAACATTCTAATGTCCCCTTATTCGCGTTTTTTTAGCAGGCTCCAATCAACCTGTGATATTAGATTGATGTGTATCCGGTAAAAGAATATAAGGCTTATGGTTGATTGGGTAATTTCGTTTATTGATCGAATATAAAAATTTCTTACAGGCGATTTTCTATCAATAGATATCAACTCTTTCATTATCTGTCAAGCTCGTAGGTTTCTTTTATCTGTTCCACAAGTTCTCTTTTTTCCTCTCCTTGACTGTGTTCTAATAGGTATATGAGCATATCTGCTGCTGCAAGATCTTGACTTGAATCTTCTCGAAGATGGCATCCATCAGCTATTTTTTGTATCTGTAACTTGGCTGTTCCAATATCTTCAGGCAGTTCCACCCTTTCGAGCAATACTTCAAGCATAGCTTTCATATCATCATCTTCGATAGACAGTTTCCCCATTTTGGAGAGTTCGATAAATAAGTTAAAAATTTCATACAGTTTTCTATCGTTCGATGCTTGAATATATTTTCTAAATCGTGATTGCGGATGATATCGGATTTCATGTAGATATCTTGACGCCTGTTTTCCTAATTTTTCTTCGATGTGAAAATCGGTTTGCTTCAATCTTTCTCTAAATTTGATCGCATCTCTTTCCTGATCTTTTTCATCTATGCGGCTTACACCATATCTCTCATCTACATAACTTACCCATGGAGTTTCTTTCAATTCTGTTATTTTTTCTAGGGCACCGTCCTTTTTTTCATAGGTATATATTGTATATTTCATCTTTGTATTCTCGTTTTCAAGTAATGGTATAACAACACGTCCCCCCTCCTTTAAGACAGGTGTTATGGTTTTAAGAATATTTTTATCCTTAACTCCAGCGGTTACGATCATGCCATGGAAAAAATCATTTTCATATGTTTCCAGTATATTTGTCGCAGTGTCATTCTCTAAAATCATTCTATCCAAAAGATCTTTATCAAAATTTGAGATGTTTTTTATAGCTTGTTCTCTTAAACTTGAGATGATCTCTACGGTCACTACCTTCCCTTTACTACCGACTACCTCTGCTAATAATGAACCCTGCCAACCCGAGCCTGTCCCTATTTCAAATATGTTGTCCCCTTCTTTAGGAGCAAGCATCAAAGTCATGTACAATACCGTACTAGGAGTAGTATTTGTTTGACCTTTACTTATATGCAATGGATAATCCCCTAAGGCTTCGTTAACAAATTCCTGTGGAATAAAATTTCTTCGGTCAACTCTCTTGAAAGCATTCAATATATTCTCCGTACCATTATCTTGTTTTATGTTATAGGCATGCATTACATATCCTATTATTTCTTCTGAAAACTCTTGATATTCTTTATTATGTCTGTCCGCATATTTTGGTTTTTTCGATATATTGTTTAACATCTTATCACTTATATCATTCATAATATGGTATTTTACATTATCTATCATATAGTACCCGTTTCTTATAATATGATTTTTTAATCTGCGAAACGGGAGTATCAATGATAGGTCGCACGAAATTGGCGGTGATAAGGACCCAGACACCAAAATTCGTCAGTAATTGTTCTTAAACCTATTAACCTCGAAATATTTAAATAATTTAGCAGTATTATGGTTGTAATTACAGACATGTAGTCGTTTATAATGAAAAAAGAAGGTGAAGATATGCAATCAAAAGAAAAAAAACAGCCGATAGATTTGTTGAGAGAGAGTGTAATATCTCCAAAGGCTTTATCCTACCTATGGCTAGCTGTGGAGAATGATCTAAATATCATCCTGTTCTCTGAAGAACAAGAAGATTCCAATGATTTTATTGATGCTCTTACTACCTTATATCCTCCGTCTAAAGCACCAAATATAAAACATTTCGACAATTCAAAAAGCTCATCGTTAATACTAGACGAACTGTATAAAATGAAAGACCAAAACAACCTTTTGATCAGTGTAGAATCCGACGATTTTATCGAGTTTGGAAAAACGGTCCTTTCGTCGGAACAAGAAAAAAAGGAAATATTATACAAAGCATTGGAAATTATTGTCATTTTAAATAGAGAAAAAGTGACCTCAACTGGAAGCAAAACACGTATGAGAAATATCGTAGAAATAGTGGGGGAAGATGAAGTATCGATGATAGTAAATAAGATATTTTTCTGGGATAAACGCTCTGATTGGTTTTTCTTCACCGGTCATAGTTACGTTTTCGATAAAATTCTTCTAAAACAAGGTGTAGATAAGGAAGAACTTAAAATGGGTGGTGGAAAATTGGAAAAGGAATTAAGTAATTCATGGGAACAAAGGGCGGTGTTCCTCCGATG
>PWMZ01000008.1 GCA_003559065.1 Candidatus Nealsoniibacteriota bacterium | reverse complement strand
TTACATATAATTAACAGTCTTAGCTCCGGTGGAGCTGAAAAATTAATTGAAGAATCCTTGCCCTTATTTAATAAATATGAAAATATTGAATCAGAAGTTCTGCTTCTAACAAATAAAAACAATGTTTTTGATAAAACTTTAATTCAAAAAGGTATTAAGATAAACAAAACAAAAATAAAAGGAATAAGAAATCCTTTAAATATTTTTTATATTAAAAAATATATTAAAAAGGGTAATTATGATATAGTACACGCTCATCTTTTTCCAGCTTCTTATTGGACCTCTTTAGCCTCAAAAATAATGTTTAATAATAAACCTAAGTTTTTATTTACAGAACACAGTACTCACAATAAAAGAAGAGATAAATTCTATTTTAAATATATTGAAAAGTTTATATATTCAAGTTTTGATAAAATTATTTCTATCAGTGATAAAACCCAAGAAAATCTTTTAAAATGGCTAGATATTAAAGAAAATAAAATTAATAAATTCGTAACTATTGAAAACGGAATAAACATAGAAAAATTTGAAAAAGCAAAACCTTATAATAAAAAAGAAATTAATAGTAATTTTAAAGAAAGTGATAAATTAATATGTATGACAGGTAGTTTTTCTCAACAAAAAGATCAGCCAACTATTATTAAAGCCATAAAAAGCTTACCAGAAAATATTCATTTATTACTAATAGGTGAAGGCAAATTAAAAGAAAAAAATGAAAAACTAGCTGAAAAATTAGACGTTTTAAATAGGGTTCATTTTTTAGGATTTAGAAATGACATTGATAGGATATATAAAACAGTGGATATAGTAATATTGTCTTCAATATGGGAGGGTTTTGGGTTAGCCGCTTTAGAAGGAATGGCAGCTGGAAAACCAGTTATTGCAAGTAATGTTTCCGGATTGAAAGAGCTAGTTCAAGGAGCCGGTATTTTGTTTCCCAAAGAAAATAACAAAAAACTTGCTGAGGAAATTAAAAATTTGCTTTCAAATCCTAATGAATATAAAAGCATATCTAATTTGTGTTTTGAAAGAGCTAAATTGTTTGATATAAAAAAGATGGTTCAAAGATATATTGATGAATATGAAAAATTACTGAACAATGATTAATTCCATTTTTAAACTCTTCAAAAAAAATAAAAAAGAATTAATTATAGCTTTAATTCTAGGGGTTATTGTTGGAATTGTATCTTCTCAAAGGGGAAGCATTTTAACAGAGGTTTTTTTGACCATTATTTTTTCTTTTTGTTTCTTTGTTATTTTTTTAAGGTATCATGATCAAGTCATCGCCAAGATAGTTATAATTGCTTTCTTTTTGAGATTAGGATTATCATATGTTCAAAGATTCCTTTTTTCTTTGCCCGACAGCACAGCTGATGCAGTAACTTTTGAAAGAAGAGCTTGGGAGGCTGCAGAAGCTATGCTTAGAGGAGAAGAGGCCATTTCCTTGACAGGTTCTTATTATTATTCAGCTGTTGTTTCTTATTTCTATTATTTGTTTGAAAGATCTCCCTTGATTGCCCAATTTATAAATGTTTTATTGGGAAGTTTACTTGTTTTTGTTGTTTACAAAATAGTAATGGTTCTTTTTGAAAGCAAGAAAGCATCTCATATCTCAGCCGTTGTTGCTACTTTTTTTCCAACTTTTGTTTTGTACTCTGCTATTACCATGAGAGAATTGGTTATAGTCTTTCCTTTTGCTCTTTCTTTCTACTTTTTCTCTTTATGGTTTAAAAAAGGAAGGTTTAGATTTGCTTTGCTCTCTTTGCTCTTTATTTTTATTTCCGGTTTATCTCATGGAGGGATGATGCCTATTGGTTTTGCTTATGTTTTTCTCTTTCTTTTTTATCAACCTTTAAAAAAAAGATGGTTTTTCTTTAAAAAAGAGTCTTTGGTTATGCTTTTTGTAGCTTTAATTATTTTCTTTTTATTTTTTACATTTTTTAGAACAAAAATACCTACTTTGGAAGATTTATCAGTGGAAAGATTTCAAAGGCAGGTTTCAGGAGCAGCAAGAGACAGAGCAAGTTATCTTGAGGGAGTGGTTCCAGAGAATTATATGGATGTTGTTGTCCAAACTCCCGTGAGAATGGTTTATTTCTTTTTTGCTCCTTTTAGAATTACACACACCCTTGATTACATAGGAGTAATGGATTCTTTCTTGTATTTTGTTCTTTTTATCCTTTCTTTTATAACTATTTTAAAGTTTTGGAGAAAGGATAAAGCACTGTGTTTGTCTTTCTTGTTAGTATTTTTAGCTTTTTCAGTTGTTTTTGCCTGGGGAATTTCCAATTACGGGACTGCTATAAGGCATAAACAAAAAATAGCCTTTTTATTGATTGTTATGGCTTCTTATTCTTTATCAAATAATAAATTTTTAAAAAGGTTAAAATTTAAATTATGAAAAAAACAGCCTATTTCTCAAATATAAACACCAATCTTTACGGATTCCGAAAAGAATTAATGGTTGAAATGAAAAAGAAAGACTTTAATGTTTTCGCCATAGCTTCTGAGAGGAAGAAAGAGACTACTGAAAAAATAAAAAAGGAAGGAATAAGGTTTATTAACCTTCCTTTAAAAAGAGGATTAGCTTTTTTAGGTGGAGATTTAATATATTTTTTTAGAGTATTTTTTCTTTGTAAAAAAGAAAAGTTCTTTTTATGTCATAACTTTACTATTAAGCCTTGTATTTTTGCTACCTTAGCTCAAAAGTTAGCTGGAATTGAAAATATTTATTGTACTATTACAGGTATTGGTTCAGCTTTTGAAAAAAAAGGATTTTTAAACAAATTAGTTATAAGATTATACAGATTCTCTTTAAAATATACAGATAAAGTTTTTTTTCAAAACCCCGATGATCAAAAACTATTTATTGATTTGAAAATAATTAAAAAAGAAAAAACAAAATTAATCAAAAGTTCTGGAGTTGATACCGAATACTTTAAAAAAGAAAATGTTAAAGAAAAAGATATTGAAAAAATAAAAAAAGAATTAAACATCAAAGGAATAACAATTACTTTTATAGGTAGAATAATTAAACAAAAAGGAGTTTTAGAATTCAAAGAAGCCTCAAAAAATTTAAAGAAAAAGTATCCCGATTTAAACTTTTTATTAATAGGTGGTATTGATAAAGACAATCCTTCAGGAATAAAAGAAAAAGAAATAAAGGATTGGAAAAATTTAAATTATTTAGGAAGAAGGCAAGATATTAAAGAAATATTATACTTAACAGATATTTTTGTTTTACCTTCTTATTACAAAGAGGGAGTTCCAAGAGTTTTGTTAGAAGCCGGATCTA
>PWMZ01000066.1 GCA_003559065.1 Candidatus Nealsoniibacteriota bacterium | reverse complement strand
GGTTTTACCCGACCCTCTTGGTCCGGAAAATAAGTAGGCATGGGAAAAAGAATTATCTAATAAAGAATTAGTAATGGTTTTCACCACGTGCTCTTGCCCTATAATATCTTCAAATTTTTGAGGACGATATTTTCTGTAAAAAACAAGATCGGACATAAACTTATCTTATCACAATATTTTAATTTTGAAAAGTTATGCTATAATAGAACATATGATTAAAATTTACAACACCTTTTCTAAAAAAAAAGAGGAAATTCCAAAGAAAAAAACTTTAAGCTTATACACCTGCGGTCCTACCGTTTATGATTACGATCATTTAGGTCACGCTATTTCTTACACCAACGCTGATATTTTAAGAAGAACTTTAGAATACAACGGTTACAAGGTAAAACATGTTATGAATATTACCGACGTGGGTCATCTAACTTCCGACGCTGATACCGGTGAAGATAAAATGGAAAAGTCAGCCAAAGAAAAAAGACAATCTATTTGGGAAATAGCTGATTATTATACCAAGGTTTTTTTCCAAAATAGAAAAAAATTAAATATTCTAGACCCTCATATTACTTGCAAGGCATCCGATTGTGTTAAAGAAACTATTGATTTGATAAAAATACTAATTAAAAAAGAATATGCTTATCAAATATCAGATGGAATATACTTTGATGTTCAAAAATTTCCCGAATACGGAAAACTTTCTGGCAACACCATAGCCGAATTAAAAGAAGGAGTTAGAATAGAAAAAAACCCAGAAAAAAAACATCCAGCTGACTTCGCTCTTTGGAAGTTTAGCCCTAAAGATAAAAAGCGCCAAATGGAATGGGATTCACCCTGGGGAAAAGGTTTTCCTGGCTGGCACATGGAGTGCTCAACCATAGCTAAAAAACATTTAGGCAAAACTATTGACTTTCATACCGGAGGAGAAGACAATATCTTTCCTCACCATGAATCGGAAATCGCTCAATCAGAAACAATTAATAATAAAAGGTTTGTTAATATTTGGTTTCATACCAGGCATTTAAAAGTAGAAGGAGAAAAAATGAGCAAGTCTTTGAAAAACTTTTTAACTTTAAAAGATATACAAGAGAAAGGATTTGATCCTTTAGCTTTAAGATATCTTTTTTTAACCGCTCATTACAGAACCTCTTTTAACTTTACCGAAGAAGGATTAAAGGCGGCCCAAAAAGCCTTAAAAAACCTTTACAATCACTTTTTACTTTTAAAAGAAGAAAAAGGAATAAATAAAGAATATCAAGAAGAATTTCAAAAAGCCATAAATAATGACCTAGACATGCCTAAAGCTCTTTCTATTGTTTGGAAATTGATAAAAGATGAGAAAGCAAAAGATAAAAAACAAACCTTGATAAATTTTGATCAAGTTTTGGGTTTAAAATTAAAAAACTTCAAACTAGAAATTCCCAAAGAAGTAAAAGAATTAATTAAAAAAAGAGAAAAAGAAAGAAAACAAAAAAACTGGAAAGAAGCCGACCAACTCAGAGATGAAGTAGAAAAAATGGGCTTTACTATAAAAGATACTGAAGAAGGACCAAAAGTTCTGCTTGTTTAAAAACTTCTTTTTTGGTATAAAAAATATAATGAGCAACGACCAAAGAATAACTCCTCAAAATATAGAAGCGGAAAAATCCGTTTTGGGTTGTTTGATGATTGACAAAGACGCTATTATTAAAGTGGCTGATTTTCTTTTACCCGATGACTTTTACGATGAAAAAAATAAAAAAGTATATGAAGTCGCTTTTGAATTATTTGAAAAAACAGAACCAATTGATTTTCTTTCCGTTTCTTCCAGATTAAAAGAAAAAAAACAATTAAAAGCTATCGGGGGCAACAGCTATCTGACAGAATTAGTCAATTACGTCCCTACCGCCACTCACGTTTTAAACTACGCTAAATCAGTTCAGAAAAAGAGAGTTTTAAGAGATTTAATAAAAGCTAGTCAAGAATTAAACGCCATGGGCTATGATGAAGAACAAGACACCGATATTCTTTTAGATAAGGCAGAAGAAAAAATATTTAGCATTTCTCAAAAAAGCTTAAATCAAACCTTTACTCCCGTTAAAGACTCTTTAGAAGAAGCCTTTGAAAGAATTGATAAATTATCAAAACATAAGGGTGATTTAAGAGGTCTTTCTACCGGCTTTTCTGGTTTAGATAATATGCTGTCTGGTTTTCAAAAATCAGACCTAATTATTTTAGCTGCTCGGCCTTCTTTAGGAAAATCAAGTTTAGCTTTAAACTTTGCTTTATCAGCTGCTATTGAGAAAAAAACGCCAATTGGCATTTTCTCTATTGAAATGTCAAAAGACCAAATAATAGACAGATTAATTGCTTCTTTATCCAATATTGATCTTTGGAAATTAAGAACCGGCAGACTTTCTACTGATGAGAAAAATAATGATTTTGATAGAATCCAGCACGCCATGGGCATTCTTTCCGAAGCTCCGATATATATTGATGATAAATCCACTTCTAATGTCATTCAAATGAGGGCTATGGCCAGAAGACTTCAGTCTTCTCATGGGCTCGGTTTAATTGTTATCGATTATTTACAGCTAATGGAACCAAGAAATTCTAGTGCTTCCAGCGTCCAACAAGTAACAGAATTATCAAGATCATTGAAAGGTTTAGCTAGAGAATTAGATGTACCAGTAATTGCTTTATCTCAGCTTTCCAGGGCAGTTGAACAAAGATCCCCTCAAATTCCTAAGCTGTCTGACTTAAGAGAATCTGGCTGCTTAACGGGAGATACTTTAATTCAAAATGCTGACACCGGGGAAAGAATATCAATCAAAAAATTAGCCGAAAGAAAAAAACAAGAACCAATTAATGTTTTTTCCGTTGATACTGATTATAAGATTAAAAAAGGTTCTTTAACAAAGGCTTTTTATTCCGGCAAAAAGATGGTTTATGAGCTAAAAACTAAAAGTGGTAGAAAAATAAAAGCTAGCGCTAACCACCCGTTTTTAAAATTAAAGGGGTGGCAAAGGCTAGATGAATTAAAAATTAATGATTCTATTGCTTTGCCTGAAGAAAAAATAACAAAGATGTCCGAAAAAAAACCCGAAATTACTAATTTAACCACTTCAGACATATACTGGGATAAGATTGAATCAATAAAAGCTTTAAAAATAGAGGATGTTTATGATGCTACCGTAGAAAAATATCATAATTTTGTCGCTAATAACATAGTGGTTCATAATTCTTTGGAGCAAGATGCGGACGTTGTTCTTTTCATTTATAGAGAAGATAGATAC
>PWMZ01000018.1 GCA_003559065.1 Candidatus Nealsoniibacteriota bacterium | reverse complement strand
CTAAAAGAGTAGAAAAAATTAGAACTTATAATTTTTTGCAAGATCGTTTAACCGATCATAGAATAAAAAAAAGTTGGCATAATTTGGAAAAAATACTAGAGGGAGACTTAGATAAAATTATTAGTGACCTATCGGCTTTGATCTAAAACTTTGATGTCTTCTTCAAATCTATCAGCCCACAATAAAACATTGTTTCCATAAAAAGCATGATTTGAGTTACAACGAATACCAGTAAAGTACCCTTGGGCAGCACACCATTCAGCCTCTCTTGTTCTACTCCCTGCTCCATAGTTTCTCAAATATAAACCAGTAGCCATAAAAGCATCATAAATATTCCAAGGATTTGGAGTTCTACCCAAAACTCTTTCTAATTCAGCCTTATAACCCATCCAGGTAGTAGGAATAAATTGAGCCGGGCCCATAGCCCCTCCATAACCTCCAATACTTGGTATTGGACAGGAAAAAGGAGTTTCGAAAGGATCTAATCCTAATTCTTTAGTAATAGTTAAAAAATCATCAACATCACCTTTTCTACCCGGCAAACCCATTGGCTTCATAACATTTAAAATTGTCGCTCCTGTTCGGATATCAACTCCAGTGGCTGTAGAGGGGTCTTTCAAATAACATTGGCCAACGTTTTTTCCAATAGACGATTCTTGTTGCAAAATGGCTAACAAAAGGGCGGGTCTTATTCCGGTCAGTCTTTCTACATTTTTTGCTATTTCTACCGCTTCTCCAAAAGTAGGAGCGTCCGTAGTGGCCACTCCGGCTAAATCAAAAATCCTAGTTCTAATTTCTTCAGCTTTTTTTTCTAACTCTGCTTTTTCTCTTAACTGTTGCTGGTATTCTTGCTCGGTCATTCCTAGCAGCCCCCTTTGTTCTTGTCTTATCGTTGCTGATTGTTCTTTTTGAGCGGCTTGTATCTGAACTGTTCTTTGAAGGCTTTCTCTTTCTTCGTCTAGGTTTATTTTTTGTCCCTTAAGTTCATCTCTTAAATTTTTAATATCTCTTAAAATTTCCTTATTCTTAGTGTTTAAAATTTCTAAATTAACCAAGTTATTGAAAAAACCAGACAAACTTCTTTCAGCAAAAAGTATTTCCACGTATGATTTCTGGTCTTGCTTGTATAGTTCTTTTAAAATGTCCGACAAATTCTTTTTAAGGTCTTCTATTTTTAAAATTGTGTTTTGGATAGAAGTTTTAGTGTCTTCAATTTCAATACCCAAATTCTGAATAACTAAGTTACTTTGTCTAATTTGTAGGTCTAATTGATTAATTTGGTTAGTTAAATTATTAATTCTGTATCGTAGGCTCTGCATTTCAGCTTCAGTCCTGGTAGCATCAATCTCATACTGTCTAATTAATCTTTCAACTTCGGCTAATTCTTTTTCCAAAGCAGCTCTTTCTGCTTCTCTGTTTTGAGCAAAAATAAAAGAAGGGATAATCAAAAATATTAAAAGAATAACTATTTTTTTCATTCTTTCTTTTCTTCTTCTTTTTCTTTTGGTTCTTCTTTAACCTCTTCTTCAACTGTTTCTTCTTCTTCTTTTTCACCTACTTTTTCTACTTTTTCAACATCCTCTTCAACCGGTTTTTCTAATTCTTCTTCAATCTTTTCGGTTTGAGGAGGAAGAACATTGGCAACAATCTCATCTTGTTCTTTCAAAATAGTTACTTCTTCAGAAACATTTAAATCTTTTACCAGAATTTCGTCTTCAAAGGTCTTTAAAACCTCTACGTTTACCCTAATGTCATGAGGTAATTTTTCCGGTAAGGCCTTTACTTCTAATTCTTGAATTTCTCTAATTAATGTTCCTCCTGACTCTTTAACTGCCGGCGACTCTCCTTCGAAAATTAAAGGAACGGTGGCTTCCACTTTTTCGGTTAAAATTGGTTGATAAAAATCAACGTGAATAATTTTATCAGTTAATGGGTTTTTTTGAACATCATAAATCAAAGCAACACTCTTTTTTTTACCATCTAATTCAATACTAACTAAAGTACTTTCTCCTGTTTCTTTAAAAATTCTATTAAATTCACTTGGTTCCACCTCTAAAGAAACGTTTTTTATTTTAGGGCCATATAAAATGGCGGGAATATTATTGCTATTAGTTCCTCTTTTTTCTGCTTTAATCTTTAACATGTTTAATTTTAATTATATTTACCGGACAACTATCAGCTGCCTCTTGATTACATTCTATTTTTTCAACTTCTAGCTCATGAAGTTCTTTTGAATTGACAATTGCTCCTTTCAAATTGGCCTTGCCATCTTCTGTCATTTCCCAATATTTGGGACAAATAGCAGAACAAGAACCACACCCAATACACTTTTTTCTTTCTTGTAATATTTTCATATGTTTGGATTATAGCAACTTTTAAAAATTTATCAAATATTTAAACTTTTAGACAATCGATAGATATTCTTTCACCTTCTTTTCAATCCCCTCTTGTCCTTTACTTAATAGTTCATACGGTTTAACACTTTTTTTCTTTAAACTTTTTTTAAAACTCTCTTTCCAAATCATTCTCAACTCAGTATTAATGTTTATTTTAGAAATACCGTTTTTAATAGCTTTTCTTAAATCATCATTTGAAACTCCTGACCCACCATGTAAAACTAATGGCAGATTGGTTAATTCTTTAATTTCTTTTATTCTTGAAAAATCAATCTTTACTTTTTCTTTTCCGTGTTTGTTTCCTATAGCTATAGCTAGGCTGTCTATACCAGTTTCTTTCAAGAATAATAGGGCCTTTTTAGGGTCGGTCATTTTTGAAGATATAGGATCTATTTCTCCTTCTACCAAAACCTTTTTTTTGTGAGCATAATCAACTATCTCTTGGGTTTTTTTAATGTTTTCTTTAAATCCCAAAGAAGACCCATCAAAATGAACCATGTCATATCCTATATCAATTGCTTTTTTAATATATTTTAAATCTTTTCCGTGGTCCAAGTTCAAAAATAAGTTGTCCTTTTGGGTCAAACAAACAGCTTCTTTTAGGCCTATAAATTTACTTTCTGACTCTGAAGTTCCTAAAATAATTCTTTTTTTGCCGGCTGCCTTAGTAATTGCTTTTAATTGATCTGAAGTAGAAAAATTAAATTGCCAAATAATTTGATTAAATATATTTTTCATTTTTTCAAAAGTCCCTGTTTAGCTCCTATTTTTTTTAAACAAGAAGTAGCATTTAAAATACCATAATCCATTGCTTTTTCAATATTTTTGCTTCTGATGTATTCAGAAACAAAACCGGAAGCATAAGAGTCCCCTGCTCCGGTTCTATCGGCAACCTTAGAATTGGGCGCTTTTTTTTCAAAAGATTTTT
>PWMZ01000023.1 GCA_003559065.1 Candidatus Nealsoniibacteriota bacterium | reverse complement strand
TAACTGTTCCTAAAATGTTTACATGAGAAGTATTAATGGGATCTTCAACCGAGATAGGAACGCGAGGAATAGCGGCTAAATGAAAAACATAATCAACGTCACGAAAAACAGGCTCTATCTTTTCAAACTCCCTGATATCTAAATTAAAAAACTCAGCTTCTTTATTCAAATTTTCTTTAGAACCGGTTGATAAGTTATCAATAGCTTTTACTTGATATCCTTTCTCAATTAATTGATCAACCAGATGACTTCCTATAAATCCGGCCCCGCCTGTAACTAGTATTTTTGACATATTCCGATTATAGCAAAAAATAGACAAATAACAACTTGTTTGTTAAAATATCTGAATGAAAGAGAAAATAAGTAATCTTTTAATTTGGTCTCAAAAGTATACCAAAACCGACATGAAATACGCAGCCAAAGGAGGTTTTTGGTTAAACCTAGGGAAAACAGGTGGTTTCTTAGTTACTTTTGTTACTTTAATCGCTTTTTCCCGATTTGTTACTCAAGAAACTTACGGTGCTTACCAGTATGTTATTTCTACTATGGGTCTTTTTGCTGTTTTTGCTTTACCGGGTATTAATACCGCTTTGGTAAAAAGTATCGTTCAAAAAAAAGAAGGTACTCTTGAAAAAGGATTAAAAGAAAAATTAAAATATTCTTTATTGGGATCTTTACCTTTACTGGCTATTTCTTTGTATTATTTTTTTAGAGGAAATAATATTTTCGGTTTAACTTTTTTATCAACTTCTCTTCTTTTCCCTCTTTACCAATCCACCATTATTTTTACACATTTTTGGCAAGCTAAAAAAAACTTTAAAAAAAAGAGCTTGTATGATTTTTTATCACACTTTTTCTCCGCTCTTTTAGTTATCCCGGCTATTTACTATTTTGAAAATATCTTTTTAATTATTTTAGTTTACCTAATCAGCCATAGTTTTTTCAGAGGTATTTTTTTGTTAAAAACTTTGAAACAAACTAAGAATAAAGAGATAGATGAATCAGCTTTAACTTTTGGCAAACACTTGAGTTTAATTCAAAGCATTCCTTCTTTTGTTAATCATTTAGACAGAGTAATTTTATGGCACTTTTTAGGGCCCATTCAAGTAGCCGTTTATTCTTTCGGTTATTTACCGGTCAAAAAAATTCAACAACTTTTTCCTATTTCTCAATTAACCTTGCCCAAATTAGGAGACAAAGATATTAGAAAGATAAAAGCAAAAATAGTAGAGAAAACAAAAATTCTTTTTTTACTGATGATTCCCATTGTAATCATTCTCTATTTTCTAGCTTCTTTTTTCTATCAAGTCTTCTTCCCCCAATATTTAAATTCCATTGTTTATTTCCAAGCTTTCTTACTTTTGTTATTTATTCTTCCTTTTACTTTAATCAATAGTGCTTTAATAGTTGAACTAAAGAAAAAAGAAATGTATATAGCTAATATTGCTTCCGCTTTGTTAAAACTTACTTTGTTTTTAACTTTGATTCCTTTCTTTCAAATATGGGGGGCTGTTTTAGCTATTTTAATCGCTACTTTTTTAAAAGAAGTAATCTATCTTTACTTTTTTTGGAGGTTATAAATAATCTTTTACCTTGTTTTCAATAGTTTTGGTAATTTTATCCAAAGCGTAAAGATCATTAATAGCTCGCCACTCTTTCAAGTTACCGAGATCTAAAACCCGGCCGATAATAAATCCAGCGTCTTTTTGAGGGTTAAGATCCTCCAAATTCACTTCCTAAAAAAAGGTTTTTCTAAATAAATTTTTCATAATTATAGTATAAAATTCGAATATGTTTTCTAATTTAGTTATAACTAAATTGCAAAACATATTAAAAACTTTTTTCATATTTTCAGCTTGGTAATTAAACCTAACATAACACCTTATACCAGTTTTGAGTATGATCATACTCAAAATCAGTATAAAACAAATAAATTAAGCCTTTAAAATTCAAAATTATATGCTATTATTAAAGAATGATTAAAAAGTTCTATCTTTTCTTATTCTTCATAATCCTAGCTTTACCTTTAGCTAACCTGCCTCCCTGGTTCTCTCCTCCCGCTTGGGGAAAAACCATTGTTTTTAGATCTGTTTTAGCTTTAATTTTAGTTTTGTTTTTAATAAAAAGCAAAGTAAACTTTAGAGAAATAAAAAAGTCTAAAGCTTTTTTACCTTTAGCTTTTTTTTCAATCTTTATTCTCTTTACCTTTTTATCCCTTTTAGCTTCTCCTAACGTAAGTTATAGTTTGTGGGGAGACCCATTAAGGGCCGGGGGCTATGTTAATTACCTTTCTTACCTTCTCTTAGCTCTAATATCTTTTTTAATTTTAAAAGAAAAAGATTTCAAGTTACTCTTGAACTTTTCCTTATTTGTCGGTTTTTTAATGGGTTTAATCGCTATCTGTCAAAAGTTTGAGTTTTTCGGACAAATTCTAGTTTTTGGAAGAAGAACTTCGGCCACCACCGGAAACCCTATACTTCTGTCTTTGTTTTTATTACCTTTGCTTTTTTTAGCTTTTACCTTTTTTATCAAAGAAAAAAGAAAGATAAGATATCTTTATCTTTTCTTGTCTTTATACTTTTTCTACATTATTGTTTTTATTACTGAAACTAGAGCCGCTTTTTTAGGAATTCTAGTCGGTTTTTTATTCTTTTTACTCTTTTTCCCTAAAAAAACTAAAAAGTTAAAAATAGGTTTAATAATCATCTTATTACTAATCATTTCTTCCTTTTTATATCTAAATCAAACTAGAATATATGAGGGTTGGAGCCCTTCAATAAGAGGGCCGATTGAAAGAATGATGACTTTAACAGAAGGTTCACAAGCGGAACAATCAAGATTATCCACTTGGCGAATTTCTTTCAGGGCATTTCAAGATAAGCCTTTTTTAGGTTATGGCCCGGAAAACTTTGGTGATGCTTTTAATAAACATTATGATCCCACCTTACCCAGAATGCAAAGATCCCCTTGGTTCGATAGAGCCCATAACTCTTTAATAAATATCTTAATTCAATTCGGTATTTTTTCTTTAATTTTTTATCTTTTATTCTTTTTTTCTCTTTTGTACTATTTAAGAAAGAAAAAAGATATTCTTTCTCATGGTTTAATGGCGACTTTTTTAGCTTTCTTTACAGCTTCTTTGTTTTCTATTGAGTCTTTTTCCACCTATTTAATCTTTTTCTTTTTGGTTGGTTATTCTTTTTGTTTAATTTTTGATGAAAAAGATTATTTAATAAAAAGAGAAAACCCCCTTTTAACCTATCTTTTATTCTTACCCTTTCTCTTCTTTTTGTTCGGTTATAATATTAGTCCTTTTCAACAAAATACCAATATTAATATTGCCAAACAAAT
>PWMZ01000038.1 GCA_003559065.1 Candidatus Nealsoniibacteriota bacterium | reverse complement strand
CACAAGCTCTCGCCCAACCGGAAACATCTCCGGTACTCAAATCTACTTTTGTTTCGCATGACCCATCTGGACATCCTGAAAGATCCTCAAAGCTTATCCAACCAATATTATCTGACCAAGCATAGCCTGAAAAATTACCATCACTATTGATTGTTACTTTATAATCAGACTGATTACATTCTTCCTCGTTTTCACAATTAAAGCTTATCCAACCTATTACTGATGATTCTTTTGTTTGGCCTCCTCCCCAAGCATATCCTGAAAAAATTCCTGTGTTTTCTATCTCTATTCCGTAAGGCCCTGATTCTGCTGTCTCAGGATTTTCCCATGTTCCTTTTAAACTTATCCAACCGTTCCATCCTCCACGGTTAGGATCTAATAAACCACTACAACTATCTTTATCTTGAAAAACAGCACAAGCTCTCGCCCAACCGGAAACATCTCCGGTACTCAAATCTACTTTTGTTTCGCATGACCCATCTGGACATTCTGAAAGATCTTGAAAGCTTATCCAACCAATATTATCTGACCAAGCATAACCTGAAAAATCACCTCCACTATTAATTGTTACCTTATAATCATACTGGTTACAGATATTTTCTCCGTTAGGACCTCCTTCATTACAATTAAAACTGATCCAACCAATATTATCTGACCAAGCATAGCCTTCAACCTCATAGTCTCCTGATCCTGCTCGAACTTCTGAAGCAGTAAAATCATTAATTTTTATGGTTATAAATAAAACCAAACAAAAAACTCCTAAAATTAAAATTATTTTTTTCATATTACTTCATTATATTATTTAAAAAATACTTGTCAACGCTAAAAACTAAGTAACCCAATACTTTCTTTTGGTCATCTTGTCTCTTTTGGTTTCAATCTCTATTCTTTCTTTTTTTGCTTTTTTAGACAGCTCAAGTAAATCTTTTTCTGATATTTTTCCTAATCTCTCTATTTCTTTTTTCAATAAATTTTCTTCATTTTTAGAAGGATCCAACAAAACTTCTTTCAAAAGAATTTCTAAAACTTGACCCACTTTCGGCCCCGGCTTTATTTTTAAAATATTAATAACATCTTGACCAGAAACCTTTAACATTTTTGCCGATATCGGGTCTTGGGAAACTTTTTCAATGACATACCTTAAATGTCTTAATTTGTAAGGTTCAGCTTTGGGAACTCCTGAACCTATTCTATCTGACATTCTCACTTGTAATAATTCATCCATATTTTTAAGACCAGCTCTTGAAACTAATTTCCTAACCGAAGATTCGGAAACCTCATCGACGTTATAGTAAAAAAGATGATATCTTACCAAAGTAACAATCTTTTTTATTTCTTTTTTAGAAAATTTCAACCTTTCTAGAATTTTCTTAACCATTTTAGCTCCCACTATTTCATGGTTATAAAAGGTAGAATTAACCCCCTCTCCTTCTTTTACTCTGGGTTTACCAATATCATGTAACAAAGAAGCAAACCTAACATATTTGTTATAATCTTGTTCAGTAGCGTATTTTAAAGAAAACAAAGAATGTTTATAGCAATCATAAATATGATGTTTGTTCTGCTCTACCTGATAGCTTTCTAATAGCTCAGGAATAATGTGTTCCAAAAGGTTAAGCTTTCTTAAGAGCTCTATTCCTTCATAAGCTTTATCAGACATAATTATTTTTTCCAGCTCTTCTTTAATTCTTTCTTTAGAAATAATAGAAAGAGATTTTGAGTTTTCTTTAATGGCCTTTTCAGTTTTCTTTTCTATTTTGAAACCTAAAACACAGGCAAATCTTACAGCCCTCATCATTCTTAAAGCATCTTCAAAAAATCTTTCTTGAGGGTCTCTAACGGCCTTGATAACTTTTTTTCCTATATCTTCTCTGCCATTATACGGATCTTTAAATTCAAGATTTGAAGAAAGAGCAATAGAATTAATAGTAAAATCCCTCCTCGACAAATCTTCTTCAATAGTTTTAGCCCATTCTATTATTTCGGGGTGTCTTTTGTCCTTATATTCTTTTTCAATCCTAAAAGGAGTAATTTCTATTGCTTTTAAAGAATCATCCGAAGAATCGGTTAGAACAGTAACTGTTCCAAATTTGTTATTAGAAAAGCTTTTTTCAAATATTTTTTGGATTTTTTCAGGTTTAGCGTTAGTGGCTATGTCCCAATCTTTTGGTTTCTTTTTTCTGATTAAGTCTCTTACACAGCCTCCGACTAAATAAGCTTCTATTTTATTCTTTTCTAATTTTTCTAAAACTTTTTTTATTTCTTGGGGAATTTCCATGGCTTTATTTTATCTTAATTTTTGCTTTTGTTCAAATTTTCCAGTACAATAAAAACGTCCCCGTAGTCTAACGGATAAGGCGCTACGCTTCGGACGTAGAGATTACAGGTTCGAATCCTGTCGGGGACGTTGACATTAACCAAAAAGCTAATAGGCTAAATTAAAATTATAACAAAAGTCGGGGGTTTTAAAACCCCCGACTTTTAAAAAAACATTTATTTTTTTCCTTTTAAAATCATTACTGAAGTAACAACCATAACTATCGCAGCAGCAAAATAAAGATAAAAACCAACAGCTACATTAGCTCCACCAAACCCTCCCATTATATCTCCTAATGCCCCCATGTCAGTTCCTTGTCCTGACATTCGAATAAGCGTATATACTTGAAAAATAATACTGGCTGCCCCTACTCCTAAGGCGGTTAATAGAGCTATTTTTTTCTTGAAGAAAAATAGAATTATGGCCGCTAAAGAAACGAGAGAAAATAATTGTACCCACCCCGAAAAGTTCCACCCTGAAAAAGATTGGGTATAAAAGACTTCTATTTTAACCCAAGGTAAAAAAGCAGTTATAAGTAAGGCAAGTAAAGCTCCCAATAAAACCTTTTCTATTTTAGAAGAATTCTTTAATTGATCCAATAACTGGTTTACCTGAATTGGGCTTTTCTTTTCTGGTCCTTGTCCCTGTTGTTCTACTCCTTGTGATGTTGTTTGATTTTCCATAATATTTATTTTATTTATTTTAACCTTATTCGACCTTTTTACACTTTAAACAAATTTTAGCTTCTGGAAAAATTTCAAGCCTAAAAGAATTAATAGTTTTTTGACAGTTCTCACAGATGCCGTATCCTCCTTTTTCCATTTTTTCTAAAGCTTTATTTACATCTTGTAAACTTAATTCTAAAACATGTTCTGTCGCTTTTAAATTTTCATATTCTTCTACCTCGTCTGCCGCCTCTTCAGAGACTTTTTCTCCCGAAGACTTATTAAAATCAGGGAATTTAGTATCCCAGTCTCCTTCTATTTTTGGATCTCTTTCGGCAATTAGGGTTAGATTTTCTTCTAATTCTTTTTTTCTTTTCT
>PWMZ01000016.1 GCA_003559065.1 Candidatus Nealsoniibacteriota bacterium | reverse complement strand
CTTAAAGTAAGCTTGGGGTTTAAAAGGAATATTGTCTGCTCTTAAGTATTGAGAAATTTGAAAAAATATTTTAGCTAACTCTTTATTCTTCATGAAAATTAAAGACTTTATGGTCTTTCAAGAATATTTGATCTTTAATAGTAAAAAGCAAAGCAGTGGCAAGTAGACCAAAAATGGTAATAAGAATAAAGATAACTTTAAAACCAATAACAGAAGCAATAACCCCTCCAAAAGCAGCAGCAAAGGCCATAGAAAGCCCTATGGCTGTGCTTTGAATGCTCCAGGAGAATGCATACCAATTTTTATTAATATGCCTGGAAAACATCCCTAGCCAAGCAGGAGCAACAAAGGCCATTCCTACCCCTCTGATAGCTTCTAAGAAAAAAATATGATGAATTTGGGTAGAGAAAAAGTAACCAATCGGCACTAAATTTGCTACCACCATTCCGATAATTAAAAATTTAAAATCATCCTCTTCTCCTTTATTCAAATCAAAAAGATTAGCAATAAAAGGTTGGGTGACTGACTTAACAAACCAGTAAGTAGCAGCCACAAAACCAATGGTTCCTAAGTTACCCCCTTTGATTTGTTCGGTTAAAAAAATAGCAAAAATAGGGCCAATCAACCCCCAACCGGTGTGAAGAAAAAAATCAGAAAGAATCAGGGTAAAAATAACTTTATTTAATTTGTTTTTCATTAAAGATATTATCCTTTATTATATTAAAAAATATAAAAATGCCAAGTTTAAACAAAAGAATGATTCCGAAAGCAGCCACAAATAATTCAGCACTTCTTATTATAACACTAAAAGTTACCCCCATCGCCGCTTCAAAGCCTAGATAGCTAAAACCGATACTCTGAGCCGCTTCCAAAGAGCCAATCCCAGCTGGCAAAGGAAGTAAGTAAGAAAGATACATAAAAAACATTAAAGCTAAAGAGAAAAGAGGATTCTGAAATTTGGTTAAAAAGAAAAATAAAAGCCAAATTCTCAAAAAAACAAAAACGTACCGGGAAAAACTAACCAAACATATTTTCCAAAACATCATTTTTTTAGGTTGAAAAAGAGCAAAAACATCATGAGTAAAATTATACAAAAGATGGTCGTTTTTAATACCAAAAATTTTAAAGATAAACTTAGTTATATTTTCTTTTTTATAAAGTCTAAAATGTAAAAAAAATAATAAACCAATGAAAAGAAAGAATAAACCAATCAACAAAATTTCCAAATACTTAATATGTAAAGAAGTCAGAAATAAGAAAGAGATTAATCCAAAAAATAAAAAAAGAGATAAAACTATAATGGAGAGGATTTTTTCTACCGTTAAAATAGCAATATTTTTTCCCCAAGGAATATCAAATTGATTATTCAAAGCATAAGCTCTAAAGCCCTCTCCTCCCACTAAAGCTATCGGAGTTAAAAAGGTAACTGCAAAGCCAGCAAAATAGATCTGAATCAATTTTGAAAAAGGAAAGTCATATCCCTGGTCTTTTAAAATAAGTTTCCATTTATAGGTTCCCGAAAGCCAAATTAAAAGAGTTACTAAAACCAAAATCAACCCTTTGTAACTTAAAAAAAGACCGAAAGCGTTTCTTAATTCTTGCCAGCCAGTCCACCTTAAAACAAAGAAGAAAATTAAAAAAGCGACTAAAAAAGAAATCAAAACGGTTCCTATTTTTTTCATAAACTTATGGTATCAAAAATAGGATTAAAAATCAAAAAAACCGCCTTCAAAAAGAAGACGGTTTTTATCGTAAGTCTTTACATTCCCATCGGAGGCATTTGAGGAGAAGGATGTGAATCATCTTTTTCTTCTGGAATATCTACTACGGCGCACTCCGTGGTTAAGAAAGTAGCGGTAGCTGAGGCAGCGTTCTGTAAGGCCATTCTAACTACTTTAGTAGGGTCAACTACTCCGGCTTTCATTAAATCACCATATTCCATTGTTTCGGCATTAAATCCAAAATTAGGGTCTTGTTGATCCTTTATCTTTTGAGCAACAACGGCCCCATCAATGGCGGCATTTTCGGCAATTTGCCTGACAGGTTCTTCTAAAGCTCTTTTTAAAATATTAAGACCAGTAGCTTCATCTCCTTTTAGTTTTAAATTATCTAGTAACAAGGTGGCTTTTAGAAGAGAGACTCCTCCACCAGGAACCACTCCTTCTTCAACAGCAGCTTTGGTGGCAGCAAGAGCGTCTTCCATTTTATGTTGCTTGGCTTTTTGTTCTACTTCGGTGGCTGCTCCTACCTTTAAAACGGCTACTCCTCCGGCTAATTTAGCTAACCTTTCTTGAAGTTTTTCTTTGTCAAAATCAGAATCGGATGAATCAATGGCTTTTTTAATTTGATTAATTCTAAAGTCAATATCATCTTTTTTCCCTTTGCCTTCAATAATGGTAGTGTTTTCTTTGTTAGCTACCACTTTTCTAGCTGAACCCAAAACATCCAAATTAACTTTATCTAACTTCATACCAACATCTTCAGAGACTACTTTAGCTCCGGTAACAGTAGCTATATCTTCTAACATTTCTTTTTTTCTATCTCCAAAACCTGGAGCTTTAATAGCTAAAGTGTTAAAAACTCCTCTTAATTTGTTCAAAACTAGAGTAGCTAATGCTTCTCCGTCTATATCTTCGGCAATTAAAACCAAATCTTTTTTGCCTGATTGAGTGATTTTTTCCAATAATGGCAAAATTTCATTCAAAGCAGATATTTTCTTATCGGTAATTAAAATATAGGGGTCTTCGAAAACACTTTCCATTCTTTCAGAGTCGGTAACCATATAAGGCGAAGCAAACCCCTCGTCAATTTGCAAACCCTTAACTACCTCTTTTTCTAATCCGAAACCCTTGGACTCTTCCACAGTAATAACTCCATCTTTGCCTATTTCTAACATAGCTTCGGCAATTAGGTTTCCTATTTCTTCGCTTTCAGCTGAAATAGTGGCTACTTGAGCCATTTCTTCTTTGGTGTTAATTTGTTTGGAATTTTTCTTTAATTCTTGAACAATATGCTTTACCCCTTTTTCAATTCCTTTTTTAAGTTCTAAAGGATTAGCTCCAGCAGCCACATTTTTTAAGCCTTCAGCGATAATAGCTTGAGCTAAAATAGAGGCAGTCGTGGTTCCATCTCCAGAAGCATCATTAGTTTTTTCGGCTACCTCTTTAATAATTTCCGCCCCCAAGTTTTCTGTCTTGTCCTCTAATTCTATTTCTTGAGCAATAGTTACCCCATCATTAGTTATGGTAGGTGAACCCATCCCTTTGTCTAAAACAACATTTCTTCCTTTAGGGCCCAGGGTAACTTTAACTGCATTGGCTAATTTGTCGGCTCCTTTTTGAAGTTTTTTACGAGCTTCCTCGTTAAATAGTATTTTTTTAGGCATAGTTTTTT
>PWMZ01000036.1 GCA_003559065.1 Candidatus Nealsoniibacteriota bacterium | reverse complement strand
GTTATTATTATCTTTTAAGATGATAATGTCAAGTGCCGCGGGTGG
This sequence comes from Candidatus Nealsoniibacteriota bacterium, assembly GCA_003559065.1. Taxonomy (GTDB): domain Bacteria; phylum Patescibacteriota; class Minisyncoccia; order Minisyncoccales; family GWA2-38-27; genus PWMZ01. Next base: position 13,217 of record PWMZ01000036.1, on the reverse strand, counting down.
GACTCGAACCCACAAGGGAATAATCCCAGATGATTTTGAATCATCCTTGTTTACCAATTTCAACACCGCGGCTTATTCGCATTCTTTACATTTTTTATTAAAAACCAAGGCTTTGCATTTGGGACACCTGCCGGTTGGTTTTTGCCAAACGGCCTGGGTGCAATCAGGATAACGAGAACAAGAATAAAATGTTTTTCCTTTTCTTGTTTTTCTTTCTATTAATTCTCCTTTTTCACACTTAGGGCACTTTATTTTAGTTGTTTTAATTATTTTTTCAACATGTTTGCACTCAGGATAATTAGAACAACCTAAAAAAGTACCGTATCTGCCCCTTTTAACTTTCATGGGAGCTTGGCAAAGTTTGCAGATTTTATCTGTTTTTTCTTCTTTTAAAGGTTCGGTATGTTTACACTCGGGGTAATTGGAACAAGCGTAAAATTTTCCGAATCTTCCTATTTTGATCACCATCTTACTTTTGCAAAGTTTGCATAATTTATCGCTCTTTTCTTCGGTGATAGCTTTTTTATCTAGCTCTTTTTCTTTTATTTCTAGATTTTCTTTAAAAGGAAAATAAAAGTCTTTTAAAACTTTTTGCCACTCTACTTTGTTTTCAGCTATTTTATCAAGTTTTTCTTCCAAGTTGGCGGTAAATTGAATATCTACTATTTCGGGAAAGTGATCAACCAAAAGCTTGTTAACCACCTTGGCTATGTCTGTCGGTCGGAACTTTTTTTCTTCGTCTTTTTCAACGTAGTTTCTTTGCTGGATGGTACTCATAATGGGAGCGTAGGTGGAAGGCCTTCCGATATCATTTTTTTCTAAAGCTTTGATTAAACTGGCTTCTGTATATCTAGCCGGAGGTTTGGTAAAGTTTTGTGAAGGAAGAAGCTTTTTTAATTCTAGACTTTCTTTTTCTTTTAATTCCGGCAACTGAACTTCTTTAAAACTGACAGGGTATACTTGTAAAAAACCTTTAAACTTTAAAACGGACCCTGAAGCTTGGAATAAGTAATTGCCAGCTTTAATATTTACTTTTAAAGAATCAAACAAGGCCGGTTTCATTTGAGAAGCAATCAACCTTTCTTTAATTAAATTATATACCTTTAATTGAGTTTTAGTTAGCCTCTTTGGTTCCATATTTATCTTAGTTGGTCTAATGGCTTCGTGAGCCTCTTGAGCTTTTTTCTTGGTTTTATAGGTTTTTCTTTGATAATTATTTTTTCCGAAGTTTTCATTAATATATTTTTCCGCTTGATTTAAGATGTCCTGGCTTAAGTTTAGAGAATCGGTTCTGTGATAAGAGATAAGTCCTTTTTCATATAATTTCTGACTGTTTTGCATGGTAAACTTGGCTGAATATTTAAATTTCCGCCAGCATTCTTGTTGTAAAGAACTAGTAGTGAAAGGGGCAAAAGGGTTCTTCCGGCTTTCTTTTTTTTCTATCTTTTCGACCGTATAATCTTTTTTTTCCAGCTCTTTCAAAACTTTATCAGTTTGCTCTTTGTTTTCCAGTTTTAATGGTTTTTTGTCTTTTTTAGTCAATGAAGCTTCAAATCCTTTTTTAAACAAAGCTTTAATTTGCCAATATTCTTGAGGCTTGAAATCTTCTATTTCTTTTTCTCTGTCTGTTACCAACCTTACCGCGACCGACTGAACCCTACCAGCTTACAAACCCCGAGTTACTTTTTTCCATAAAAAAGGAGAGAGTTCGTAACCAACTAATCGATCAAGCATCCTTCTGGTTTGTTGAGAGTTTACTAGATTAACGTCTATTTCTCTGGGATTTTTCAAAGCTTTTAGAATTGCTTCTTTAGTGATTTCGTGAAAAACAATTCTTTCTGCTTCTTTTAAGTTTAAAACTTCTTTTAAATGCCAGGCAATAGCTTCTCCTTCTCTGTCTTCGTCGACAGCCAGGATAATGGAGTCTGCTTTTTCAGCCTCCTGTTTTATTTCTTTTATTCTTGGCTTAGCTTTGTCTAATACTTGGTAAGTAGGTTTAAAATTATTTTCCACGTCAATTCCTACCTTATTCTTTGGCAAGTCTCTAACATGACCCATAGTGGCTATTACTTGATAGTTTTTACCTAAAAATTGTTTTAAGGTTTTTGATTTGGTTGGACTTTCTACTAAAACTAGAAACATATTTTATAATATAGCATCTTCTGGATAGTTTTTAAAGTTTTCAATGGATTCGGCTAATATTTGGCAGTAAAGATTAAGGCCTACCTGATTAATACTGCCTGACTGTTCTTTACCGATAACGTTGCCGGCTCCTCTTATTTCTAAATCTTTTAAAGCTATTTGATAACCTGATCCTATTGACTCAGCTTCTTTTAGGGCTTTTAATCTTTGAGAGGCTTTTTCGGTAAGTCTTTTGGGGTGGAAAAAATAAGCGTAAGCTTGAGTATATGACCGACCGACTCTTCCTTTTATTTGGTAGGCCTGAGCTAGCCCTAAAAGAGTACTGTTAGAAACAATTAAAGTATTAACGTTAGGGAAATCTAAACCATTTTCAATTATAGTGGTGCTAATTAAAACGTCTATTTTTTTTCTTTCAAAATTGTTTATGACTTCAATCAATTTTTTTTCTTTTAGCTTTCCATGAATAATACCGATCTTAGCTTTAGGGATCAGTTTTTCTAGATAGTTTTTTACTTTTTTAATGTTTTGGACTCTGTTGTGTAAAAAATAGACCTGTCCTTTTCTCTTTAGCTCAAAATTAATTGCTTTTTTAATTTTTTCTTCATCATATTTGGCGACAAAAGTTTTAATTGATTTTCTGTTTTTAGGAGGAGTTTGGATAGTACTTATTTCTTTCAAGTTAGCTAAAGCCATATAGAGGGTGCGAGGGATTGGGGTGGCCGAAAGAGAAACAACGTCTAAAGATGACCTTAGTTGTTTAAACTTTTCTTTTTGTTTAACGCCGAATCTTTGTTCTTCGTCAATAATTAAAATACCCCCTGATTTAAAAAGAAAAGGGAAAACATCTTTGGAGAAAACCCTATGGGTGGCTATAATAATATCTATTTTTCCTATATTTTTAATGATCTTTTTTTGTTCTTTTTTTGTTTGTAATCGAGAAAGCATGGCTATTTTTATAGGAAGTTTTTTTAATCTTTTTTTAAAATTGTGATAATGCTGGTTAGCCAAAATAGTGGTAGGACAAATCATGACCGCTTGTCTTCCTGAATTAACCGATTTAACCATTGCTCTTAAAGCTATTTCTGTTTTGCCAAAACCGACGTCACCGCAAATTATTCTATCAACCGGTTTGTCTTTTTCTAAGTCTTTACTTAATTCTTGCAAGGCTTTTATTTGATCTGGAGTTTCTTGGTATTGAAAGGTACTTGCCAAGTTCATCGTTATTTCATCGTCGGGGAAATAGGGTGAGCGCAAAGTTTCTTTTCTTTTTTTAGCTAATAACAGAAGCTCTTTGGCTAACTTTTCTGTTTCTTTTTTGATTTTTCTTTTTTTCTTTTGCCACAGATTGCTTCCCAATCTGGAAATTCTAGGCTGGGTAAAGCCGAGATATTTGCTTAATTTTCTTTCTAGGTTTGAGGGGACATAAAGTTTATCTTCTTTAGCGTATTTGATAAGATAATATTCTCTATTTTCAATAATAACCTTTTTTTCAAAAATACCGACGCCATGATCAATATGAACTATAAAATCATTTGGCTTTAAGCCAGCTAAGTTAAAAAAAGATTTCTGCCTTTTAATTTTTTTTATTAAAAACTTTCGATTTTCAGCAAAACTTTCATTAGCTGGTATTTTTTTTATCGTTTCTAATTTATTTCCTAAAAAATCAAGGGAAAAAATATTATTGCAATTGATTGGAAAAACATAAAGAGTTCCTCCTAAATGAGAAAATTCTCCCATTTTTTCCACTTTTTGAACTTTTTCGTAGCCGAAAGAAGAAAGCTTATTTATTAAGAAAGAAAGATTTTGTTTGCTGTTTTCTTTTAAAAAAATAGTATTTTTTTGGAAGAAATCATTTTTTTTGAACTGAAAAGACTCCCTTTCTAAAAAATAGGGGGTAATAGCTACTATGAAAAACTTTTTTTCAGTTATATTCATTCATTGTTTTTTCTAAGCCTTGGTTAATTAAAGAATCAATTATTGCTATTGTTTTTTTTAATGACCTTTTTAATTCTTTTTTTTCCGATAGCCTAAAGTTTTTCAAAACAAAACTCTTGGCGTTTTTTGGTTTTCTCTCAGGACTTATTCCTACCCTTATTCTGACAAAATCTTGGGTCTTTATCTCTTTAATAATGGATTTTATTCCTTTGTGTCCTCCCGTTCCTCTGTTTTTAACTATTTTTATCTTTCCTAATTTTAAGTCAACATCGTCATGGACAACTATTAGTTGACTAAATTCGATCTTTTTTAAAACCTTACCTGAATTATTCATAAAAGTTAAGGGCTTTAAAAGTAAAACATTATCTTTTTGGCTAATTAAAGAAGAATATTTTTGAGAAGAATAAAAACCAGAAAAGTTTTTTTCTTTTTGTAATTTATCTAAAACCATAAAGCCGACATTATGTCTGGTTTTTTCATATTTTTTGCCTGGGTTTCCTAAGCCTATAATAATAATCATAGGGTAATTATACAATTTTTTTGAAGACTTGTAAAAAACGAATAATTTAGTATAATAGGATTATGAAAAAATTCTTTCATTGGTTGGTCGATTTAATCAAAACCGTTGTTATCGCCCTTTTGATTGTTGTCCCTATTCGTCTCTTCATTTTTCAACCCTTTATTGTCAGGGGCGATTCTATGCAACCTAATTTCCAACATAATGACTATATGATCGTTGATCAATTGTCATATAGGTTTAGAGAGCCTCGAAGAGGAGAAGTAATTGTTTTTAATTTAAATAACCAAAGATTTGTTAAAAGAATTATTGGTTTACCAGGAGAAGAGGTAAAAATTGAAAACAATCAAATATTTGTTTCTGATAAAAAATTAGAAGAAAAATATATTCCCGCTTCTTATGATGAAATTTCTGACAAAATAGTTACCTTAAAAGAAAACGAATATTTTGTTTTAGGCGACAATCGACCGGCTTCTTATGACTCTAGGAGATTTGGACTTATTGAGACAAGGGACATTGTCGGGAAAAGCTTGTTCAATATTAATTTTTTCCAATCAATTTCTTTTGTTAAAACACCACAATATGAGTAGAATAAAATTTCAAACACCAACAGGAATGCACGATATTTTACCAGAAGAAGAAAAATATTATTATTTTATTGCCGAAAAAGCAAAAAAAATTGCTGATTTTTATGGTTTTGGAAAGATAGAGACTCCAATATTAGAAGAGCAAAGCCTTTTTGAAAAAAGTGTTGGCAAAGAAACGGATATTGTTGGTAAAGAAATGTATACTTTAAAAACCAAAGGTAATGATTTATTAACCTTAAGACCAGAAGGGACAGCTCCGGTTGCCAGGTCATACATTGAAAACGGGATGTATAATCTTCCTCAACCGGTTAAGCTTTGGTATTTCGCTCCTTTTTTTCGTTATGAGAGACCTCAGGCAGGGAGATATCGTCAGTTTTGGCAAGTAGGCTTTGAAAATATCGGTGAAGAAGGGTCTATTATTGATGCCCAATTAATCCAAATTCTTTCTAATTTTTTAGAAGAACTAAAAATTAAAAATACCATTATTGAAATAAATAGCTTAGGGGATAAAGAATGTCGACCAACTTATAAAAAAAAGTTATCCTCTTATTTCAAAAAGAGAGAAAATTCTTTATGCACCGACTGCAAAAAAAGAAGAAAAACCAATATTCTAAGAGTCTTAGACTGTAAACAAGACAAATGTCAACCGATTAAAACAAATGCGCCCCAAATACTTGATTTTTTATGCGTAAAATGTAAAAATCACTTTAGAGAGGTTTTAGAGTATCTTGATGAAATCGAACTACCCTATTCATTGAATTCTTCTTTAGTAAGAGGGTTAGATTATTACACTAGAACCGTCTTTGAAATTTTCGCTACCGACAAAGAATCAAACAAACTAGCTTTAGGCGGGGGAGGAAGATATGATGACCTAATTAATATGTTAGGGGGGAGAGAAATTCCTGCTTGTGGCGTCAGTCTGGGAGTAGAAAGGCTTATTGAGTTGATGAAAAAACAAAATGAAATTGAAGAAAAAAACGATGCCCCTGTTTTTTTAGCCCAGACGGGAAATCTGTCAAAAAGGAAAAGCTTAAAAATTATAGAAGAATTTAGAAAAAAAAGGATAAAGGTAGCCGAGTCTTTAGGGAGAGATTCTTTGAGAGCTCAATTAAATAGAGCTGATAAACTAAACATTAGATATGTTTTAATCTTGGGGCAAAAAGAAGCCCTAGATAACAAGATTATTCTTAGAGACATGGAAACGGGGAAACAAGAAGAACTGGAATTAGATAGCTTGATTAAAGAAATAAAGAAGAGGTTGAAAAAATGAAGTGTATCTTTTGCCAAATAATCAACAAAGAGAGTCCGGCTGACGTTGTTTTTGAGAATGAAAAGATTATTGTTTTTAAAGATATAAACCCAAAAGCTCCGGTTCATTTATTGGTTGTTCCCAAAGAACACATTAAAAGTTTAAATAAATTAGAAAATAAAGAGCTACTATTTGAAATATTTTTAACCATTAAAAAAATTGCCCGAAAAGTAGGAATTTTGCAAGGCCATCAAGTAATAATAAGCGTTGGCGAAAAAGGTGGACAAGAAGTCGACCACTTGCACTTTCATCTATTAGGAGGGTGGAAATAATTTATGCCATTAGAAGTTAAAAAATCGAACAAAAACGAAAGTGGTCAAAATTTGACCCGTCGTTTTTCTAAAAAAATGAAACAAAGCGGTATTTTATTAGAAGCGAGAAAAACAAACTATCGGAAAAGAAAACTAAGTCCTCAGCTTAAAAAGAGGGCGGCTTTAAGGCGAGAAAGATTGAAGAAAGAATATCAAAAAAAAGCGAAAATGGGTCAACTCAAAAGACAATGAAAGAAATCATTCAAAAAGACCTCAGCGAAGCTTTAAAAAATAATCTTGGAACCAAGGTCTCCGTTTTAAGGGGTTTTTTAGCTGTTTTACAAAACAAAGAAAAAGAAAAAAAATATCAGAAAAAAGAAGAGAAACTTACAGATCAAGAAATTCTAAAAGTTCTTTTTTCAGAGGCCAAAAAAAGAGAAGAATCAATTGAGGCTTTTAAAAAAGGAAACCGTCCAGAATTAGCCGAGAAAGAAGAAAAAGAATTAGAAATTTTAAAGAAATATCTTCCTGAACCCTTGCCAGAAAAAGAATTAAAAGAGATAATAGAAAAAGCAATTAAGAAAACAGGAGCTTCTGAACTAAAAGATATGAAAAAAATAATGGCCGAAGTTATGCCCCAAGTAGGCCAAAGAGCCAGAGGAGACCAGATAAGCAAGATAGCTAAAGACAAGCTATGTCGGTAGAAATTAACAATTTGGTTGATTATCCTATTAAAAAAGATTTAATTGAAAAAATAGTAAAAGATATTTTAAAAGACAAAAAACTTTCTATAGCCCTGGTTGATAAAGAAACAATAAAAAAGCTTAACAAAGATTATAGAAAAAAAGATGAAACGACAGATGTTCTTTCTTTCGGAAACTTCCAAGACCCTTTCTACCCTCCCGAAATTATCATTTGTCCCTTTAATACTGACAACGTTTATCAAGTTTTAATTCATGGTATTTTGCATACTTTAGGTTATAATCATGATAATATGAAAGAAAAACAAGATTATTATTTTAAAAAATATGAGTAAAAAAAATATTATAACTGGTCTAGATATTGGTTCTCATAATATTAAGATGGTTTCTGCTATTAGAGATCAAAATAACTTTGAAACAATCAAACTAACCGAAGCAGTTTCGGCAGAAGTAAGAAAGGGAGTAGTAGTGGATGTTTCAAAGGTTGCTAATTTAGTAGAAAAAATGATCCTAAAAACTGAGAAAAAAATAGACCAAAAGTTGGACAGTCTTTATCTGTCTATTAATGGTTCTCACTTATCTTGTTTTTTTTCTCCGGGAGTAGTTTCTGTTTCTCGAGCTGATCAGAAAATTTCTCAGGCGGACAAACAAAGGGTGCTAGAAAACTGCAAAATACTTCCTTTAAAATCTAATCAGAATAAAATTATTGATATTTTTCCCAGAGGCTTTACCGTTGATAGAGAAAATGCCGTTAAAGACCCCGTTGGTTTACAAGGAAGCAGATTGGAAGCAGAAATAATGGCTGTCTGTGGATTTTCCCCTTACGTGGAAAATTCAGTGAAGACTGTTCTTAATAACGGTCTCGATGTTAATCAGTGTTTGCCGGCCCCTATCGCTAGTGCTAAGGCCGTTTTAACGGCTGAAGACAAAGAGGCTGGGGTTTTAGCGATAGATGTTGGAGCTTCTACTACCGGAATAGCCGTTTATGAAGAAGGTAAGCTGGTTCATACTAAAGTTTTCCCCATAGGTTCTCGTAATATTACTTACGACATTGCTATCTATTTTAAAATAGACGTAGAGACAGCTGAAAAAATAAAGGTAGAGTTTGGTGACTTGCTTTCTGCTAAAAGTAAAAAAATAAAAGTAGAAGGGAAAGAAGGGGAAGTTTCTTTTTCCAAAGCGGAATTGAAAAAAGTTATTGAAGCGAGAATTTTCGAGATTTTAAAATTAATTAAAAGAGAGCTCAAATCAATCGAAAAAGACTCTCTTTTGCCAGCCGGAGTGGTTTTAACTGGCGGCGGTTCAAAAATGTCCGGGTTAAAAGAGTTAACCAAAAAAGAGTTAAAGCTAGCTACTAGAGTAGGATATCCTTCCTATTTTGGCGATGAAGATCCCTCTTTTTCCAATGTCTACGGCTTAATTTTAAGAGGCATGGAAGAAAAAGTAGAAGAAGAAACTTTTTTTTCTAAAATATTAAAAATAATAAAAAGAGTAATAAAAGTATTTATACCTTAATATGAATAATTCTATTAAAGTAATAGGGGTTGGAGGTTCTGGCGGCAATGCTATTTCTCGGATGAAAAAATGTAATATCAAGGGAGTGAAGTTGGTTGCCGTTAACGCCGATGCTCAAGATTTGAAAAAGTCTAGAGCAGAAAAACAAATTCAAATAGGAATAGAAGAAACCAAAGGACTGGGAACGGGCATGGATCCGGAGGTTGGCAAAAAGTCAGCTTTAGAGCAAATAAAAGAAATTAAAGAGATAGTTAAAAATACTGATATGATTTTTATTGCTTGCGGCTTAGGCGGGGGTTGCGGTAGTGGAGCAGCACCCATAGTTGCTCAGGAAGCTAAAGCAGCCGGAGCTTTGACTATTGCCGTTGTTACTAAACCCTTTTCTTTTGAGGGTTCTCAAAGAATGGGCATTGCTCAAAAAGCCTTAAAGGAAATGGAGGGGAAAGTAGATTCTTTGATTGTTATTTCTAATGACAGTTTGCTTTCTTTTTTAGATAAAAAAACGAATATTAACGATGCTTTTTGGTTTTGCGATGAAATATTAAGACAAGCAGTCCAGGGTATTTCCGATTTGATTACCTTGCCTGGCATCGTCAATATTGATTTTGCCGATGTTAAATCCATTATGAAAGATTCCGGTTCCGCTATTTTTGGAGTGGGCAAAGCTAAAGGAGAAAACAGGGCCAAAACAGCTGTTCAGAAAGCTCTTCAGTTCCCTTTGCTTAATTTTTCTTGTAAAGGAGGAAAAGGAGTTTTGTTTAATGTTTCCGGGGGTTCTGATATTAGCTTAGTAGAGGTTGAAGAAATAGCTAAGAATATTAATAAGGAAATCTCTCCGGAAGCTAGAATTGTTTTCGGGGCTATTCAAGACGAACAATTAAAAAAGGGAGAAATAAAAGTTACTGTTATTATTACCGGGTTTTAGGCTACTTTTCCACAGTTTGCTTATTCCCAATTTTTAAGCTATCATTTTATAATGCAAAACAAGATTTTAAAAGTTCAAAAAAGAAATGGAGATGTTATTAGTTTTGACGGAAAAAGAATCGAAGAATCTGTCTTCAAGGCAGTGACGGCGACCGATCAGGGAGACGGGGAAAAATCGAAAAAAATAGCAGAGAGAGTAATTAAGATCCTAAATCGGAGATTTAAAAAAGAAGAAATTCCTCAGGTGGAACAAATTCAAGACATTGTTGAAGAAGTTTTAGTTTTGGAAGGATTAGTAGAAACGGCTAAGGCTTATATTCTTTATCGAGAACAAAGAAGGAAAATAAGAGAAGCAGTAGCTATTTCTGAACAGGCAATAGAAATGGTGGACCAATATTTAGGAAAACTTGATTGGGAAGTACAAGAAAATGCCAATATGGCATTTTCCCTTCAAGGATTAAACCAGTATGGTGTTTCTTATATCGTTAAAAAATATTGGTTGAACAAAGTTTATCCTAAAGAAATCAGAGAAGCCAACGAATCAGGAGATTTTCATTTGCACGACCTAAATACCCTTAGCGTTTATTGTGCCGGTTGGGATCTTTATGATTTTTTATTAAAAGGATTCCGAGGTGTTTCTGGAAAGGTTGAATCCAACCCCCCTAAACATTTTCGCTCTGCCTTGGGTCAGATAATTAATTTTGTTTTTACTATTCAGGGAGAAGTTGCCGGGGCGGTGGCTTTTTCAAACTTTGATACCTTGCTAGCACCTTTTATTCGCTATGACAATCTTAATTATAAACAGGTTAAACAAGCACTTCAGGAATTTATGTTTAATATGTCCGTTTCTACCAGGGTGGGCTTTCAGAATCCTTTTTCTAATATTACTCTTGACCTGAAACCTTCTCCGGTTTTTGCCAAACAACCGATTATCATAGGGGGAGAACCGCAAGAAGAAACTTATCAGGAATTTGAAGAAGAAATGAAGATTTTTAATAAAGCTCTTTACGAGGTCTACATAGAAGGAGACGCTAAAAACAGAGTTTTTTCTTTTCCCATCCCAACGATTAACATTACTAAGGATTTTCCCTGGGATGAACCGGCCTTTGATGGGATTTTTGAAGCGTCAGCTAAGTACGGAATTAACTACTTTTCCAATTATATCAATTCCGATATGAAACCCGAGGATGTTAAGTCAATGTGTTGTAGGTTGAGATTAGAGTTAAACGAACTTTATAACAGGGGAGGAGGCGGTTTATTCGGTGCCGGAGCGAAGACGGGCTCAATCGGGGTTGTTACTATTAATTTGCCCAGAATCGGCTATCTTTCAAAAACGAAAAAAGATTTTTTCAAAAAGTTGGAAAAATCAATGGATTTGGCTCAAAAAAGCCTGGAAATTAAGAGAAAAACAATTGAAAGTTTTATTTCCAAGGGCCTTTATCCTTATTCAAAATTTTATTTAGAAGACATTAAAAAAGCAAGGGGAGATTACTATGCCAATCATTTTTCTACCATTGGCTTAACTGGAATGAACGAGGCCGTTTTAAACTTTCTTGATGAAAATATTGCTTCTTTAAGAGGAAGAAAATTTTCCTTGCAAGTTCTCGATTTTATGAGGAAAAAATTAGTGGAATATCAAGAAAAAACCGGTAATATTTATAATCTAGAACAAACGCCGGCCGAGTCAACTGCCTATCGTTTGGCCCTTAAGGACAGAAAAAATTATCCTGACATTATTACCGCCGGAACAAAGAAAGTCCCTTATTATACCAATAGCTCTCACCTTCCCGTGAATTATACCGATGATCCTTTCGAAGCTCTGAACCTTCAAGATGAGCTTACCTCTAGATATACCGGCGGCAGTGTTTTGCACCTCTTTTTAGGGGAAAAAATGGCTGACGGAGAGGCGGTTAAAAAATTGATAAAAAAGGCTTTTGAAAAGCATCACTTACCTTATGTCACTATTACGCCTACTTTTTCCATTTGCCCTTCCCATGGATATATCGCCGGGGAGCACTTTCAATGTCCTCGCTGTACCATTGAGCAGCCTTGTGAGGTCTACTCCCGGGTAGTTGGGTACTTGAGACCGGTTCAACAATGGAATGACGGCAAACAACAAGAATTCAAAGAAAGAAAGACCTATAAAACATGAAAATAGGAGGATTACAAAAGTTTAGCTTGATCGATTATCCTCAAAAAATGTCTGCCATTATTTTTACCAGCACCTGTCCTTTCAGGTGTTTTTTTTGCTATAACCCTGAATTGGTTTTACCTGAAAAGATTAAAAAACATCCTTTATTGCCCGAAGAAAAGGTTTTAGATTTTTTAAAAAAGAGAAAAGGGCTATTAGAAGGAGTGGTTTTGACTGGTGGAGAGCCTTTAATGCAAAAAGATGTTATTGAATTTATCAGAAAGATTAAAAAAATGGGGTATTTAATAAAAGTAGATACTAATGGCTTTTATCCAGAGGTTTTAAAAAAACTATTAGACGGGGATTTGCTAGATTATGTGGCTATGGATATTAAAGCTCCTAAAAAAAAATACGGAAAGATAACGGGAATTAAGATTGATCTTGAAAAGATAGAAAAAAGTATAAGGTTGTTGAAAAACTCTCAGATAGACTATGAGTTTAGAACTACTGTCGGTGACTTTTTAACTAAGAAAGATATTATTGAAATAGCTGAATGGATAAAAGGAAGCTCAAAATATTATTTACAAAACTTCAAACCGGGAGAAACTATTAGGGGTGACTTAAAGCCTTATCCGGAAGAAGAGTTAATTGGTATTGTTAAAGAAATTTCTCCTTATTTCAAAATTTGCCAAAAAAGATAAATTTTAGTACAATTAACCCATGGAAATCCAAGAGATTAAAAAAGAATATGAAAAAGACCTTAAAAATTTTAAAAAATCAGACCAGCTGAAAATAAAGTACTTAGGTAGGAAAGGAAGGGTTACCGAGGCTTTTAAGGGATTGAAAAAACTTTCTTTGAAAGAAAAAAAAGAATTAGGTCCTGTTTTGAATAAACTTAAAAAAGAAATAGAAAAAAAGATCAAAGAATCCTTTGCTTCTAAAGAGAAAGAACTGTCTTTATTATATAGGTCTCTTCCGGGTAGAAAACCCGAAATAGGGCACTTACACATTACTACTCAGGCTATTAGAGAAATAGTTGATGTTTTTCGTCCTTTAGGATTTAACAGGGTAAGGTATCCAGAAGTAGAATGGGAATATTTTGCCTTTGAAAGCTTGAATATGCCCCAAGAGCATGCTGCTCGTGATGAGTTTGAGAGTTTTTTTGTTCAAGAAGTCCAAGATAAAAAAATGGGCAGAGGAGTCAT
>PWMZ01000045.1 GCA_003559065.1 Candidatus Nealsoniibacteriota bacterium | reverse complement strand
CAATTTCGACTAAATACGATCTTATGCTTTTTATCTTTAGAAATCTTTATCCTCTTCTTTTTTTGATTCTGTTTATCTCTTGTGATCAGCCAGAATCGACCTATACAGGTTTACAGGAAACAACAGACAGAGAAGAGCTTCTCAGTGATGTAAAATATCTCGCCTCCGATGAACTGCAGGGCCGCAAAACCGGAACGGAAGGTAACCGGAAGGCCAGGGAATATATTAAGGAACGGTTTCTCTCACTCGGGCTAAACACATTTGGCGAGAGTTTCCGCCAGCCGTTTGAACACAGCAATCCCCGGACGGGCGATCTGTTCGAGGACGCCGAAAACCTGATCGGGTACATCGAAGGCAGTAAAAACCCTGCACGTTTTATCGTGATAACCGCCCACTATGATCACCTGGGTGTGAGAGACGGCGAAATTTACAACGGCGCCGATGACAATGCCTCCGGAACAGCGGGAATGATGGCCGCAGCCCGATATTTCACGGAAAATCAACCCGAAAACAGCCTTATTTTTATCGCTTTTGATGCTGAGGAACAGGGACTCGGCGGGGCTCACTATTTTGTTCAAAACCCGGTGGTACCGCTTGAACAGATTGCACTCAATGTCAATATGGATATGATCAGTACCAATTTCGAGAATGAACTTTACGCTGTAGGCACCTACCACTACCCGTTCCTGAAACCTTTGATTGAAGAATCGACAGCCGGTGCACCGATAGATGTCCTGTTTGGCTACGACAACCCCGATGCCCCGCAGGACTGGACCATGTCATCCGATCACGGCCCGTTCCATCAAAAAGGCATTCCGTTTGTCTACTTTGGCGTTGAAGATCACCCTCACTACCATCAGCCTACTGATACGTTTGAAAACATCAATCCCGATTTTTTTGCAGATGCGGTGGAAACGATCATCAGCTTTCTGGAAGATGTTGACCGCAGGCTTGATGAGGTGGTCAGTGAAACGAATCCTGCCGAAACCAATCAAACCCGCTGATTTCAGAAACGGTTCAAACAGAACAGATCAGGAAACGTTTCAGCAGTATTTCCATCACAAAAGCGGTGCTGGTTACTTTTTTCGCGCTGCTGCCGGCCGGAGCGATTTTACTTATTATCGGGATTACCGATACGTTCAGCAAGCTCCGGGTAGAGATTCTTGTCGGGCTGGTACTCTACATGATTCCACTGCTACTGATTCTATATGCTTTTCGAAAAGTGGACCTCCCACTTTTGCCCATTCTGAAAAACACGAAAACCGATCGCCGTGAATTGCTGCTGGCCATCCCGTTAATTGTTTTTTCTATATCTGTAGCCTGGGTCACCCTCCTCGTGCTCAATCTCTATGATTCCGGGACAGCCCAGGGCTACCTGGATTATCTCAACAGCGTTGATTTCCTGGTAACCACTCCCGAAACGCCTTTTGTAGATTATCTTCTGATTTTTATTGCAGTTGCCGTCCTGGCTCCGCTGCTTGAAGAGATTGCATTTCGAGGTGCTATGATGGAACGGTTTGGGGCCAAATACAGCTACAAAACCGCTATTATTCTCTCTTCGGTAATTTTCGGAATACTCCATATCGACCCAGCCGGGGCTTTTATGTTCGGGTTTGTAGCCTCGCTGATCTACCTCAAAACCCGTTCACTTTTCGTTCCCGTAATGATTCATCTATTTAACAACGGACTTATTGTGATCTTCATGTTTTTTAATGACCGGTTCTTTCAGTTCAACACCTGGGATGAAATTGGGTCTTATGTGAGTTACGGCTGGCTGGGAATTCTGCTCTTTGCCGGAAGTGCAGCTTGGCTGGGTTTTTACATCAAAAAAAACTGGTACCTGATTTATTCCAGGAAACCGTTTTCTCTTGAAGATGAATCAAACATTGTTCAAAATAAATCAGAAGGAATATAAACCTGATCTTTCATTCAGGAACAGGTTTTAATTCTTTTGACATGAAATACATGACCGGGTCACCGTAAGTAAAGCCAACTCGTTCATAGAGATTCTTGGCGCGATTATCTTCTCTCACTTCCAGCGTAATTTTACAGCACTTCTCCTCTTTGGCTATCTCTTCTACCGCTTTCAACAAAGCCTCGCCGATTCCTTTACCACGATAATCCGGCATCACAGCAAGGTCATGTACATTAATGAGTTTAGAAGCATAAAATGTTGAAAATCCGTAAAAACAGTTTGCCGTGCCTGCTGGTTGACCCTCCCGGAATGCAATTAATGAGAAGCTGTTTGGGAATTCTTTCATTCCCGATATCAGATTTTGTAACACCTTTTGAGAGAGAGGGCGATCCATACCCATGGGATCCCGGGCGTATGCATCTGTTATTCTGAGAATTGCATCTGTATGGGCAGAATTGTTATAATCCGCTTTGATTATTTGCAGCTTCTTCATAATCAATTATTTACTGACTTATTTTTTTTAGCATTTAAAAGACCGGGCTATTTTAGCTAATTGAAAATATAGTTATTCTCCGATAGAATGTAGAAGGTGTATTTATAGATCACCTGAAACAGATTATTCATCAAAACCGAAATAAAACCATACAGATAAAATGAAACTAAAACGATTAATTCCGATTATATTGCTGCTCTTTTTTACAGGCTGTTACCATGCTC
This sequence comes from Candidatus Nealsoniibacteriota bacterium, assembly GCA_003559065.1. Taxonomy (GTDB): domain Bacteria; phylum Patescibacteriota; class Minisyncoccia; order Minisyncoccales; family GWA2-38-27; genus PWMZ01. The sequence continues at coordinate 863 of PWMZ01000045.1, read as the reverse complement.
AGGTCACAACAGGCCTTGAGCCTTCAAATGAAGTATATGAAGATAAATGGGCGGCAGGATTTATATACGGGCTTGTTCCGCCCGATATTGTGGAAGCAGGTGAGCGCTGTAACCATGGCGTTGCAAGAGTGGAAACCCAGCTTAGTTTTATGAATCAATTTGTAACAATCCTTTCGTTTGGGATCTACTCCCCTATGCAAATTACTGTTACCTGTGCCATAGCTTCAGCCTCAGCTTATTCAACCCAGGAGCAAATCTTAACCTCAAAGAATAACGGTTCGGATGAAGAGAAACTTAACACAATTGAAGAAGCCGTAAAGCTCTCAGCAGAATTGAAAATGCCGGTGTATATTCAATTTGAATAGCATTTTCTTTTTTCCAGAATAAATAAAAACTAAAAAAAGGCCATGCATCATTGCATGGCCTTTTTTATTTCTGCAAATCAGTTTTAACGGGCAAGCTGCCCTTGTACGCCGGACAGCCTGTCCGGCACCCCGGATCCTTGCATCAACCAAAAATACGGCTATCGCACAAAAAACACGGCTATCGCACAGACACCAAAAAAAGCCCGTCCTTGTCCCGACACACTTTTTGCGCCGGGATAGGAAGGGGACGCCCCATAGGGTTCCCGATGGGAGGGGTAGATCGATGAACAAAGCATCGCCCTGTCCAAAAACCGGAGTAACGGGTCAGCGACCCGTTGTACTTTTCTTATTGCACAATGAGCTTGCCAACCATTCCGCCGGCAAAGTGTCCGGGGAAGGTGCACACGTAGTCATATTCACCGGTTTCTTCAGGTACGGTAAAAGTAATGGTATCAGTTTCCCCATCACCAAGCATGCGTGTAGTAGCAATCACCTGGT
>PWMZ01000035.1 GCA_003559065.1 Candidatus Nealsoniibacteriota bacterium | reverse complement strand
TTGACAAGACTGCTAATTTTCCTATAATGAACCCAAAGGTCGAAGAAAAATAATAATTAAAAAATTATTATGAAAAATAGAAAAAATCTTCCTTCTTTGTTTTCCGACCCCGAAAAAAATTTTCTATCTTTATGGGATGATTTTCTAGATTTCGAACCTAAATTTCCAAAAGTTGATATTTCAGAGAATGAAAAAGAGGTGGTAGTAAAAGCTAACGTTCCTGGAATGAAAGCTGAAGATATAGATATTGATGTTAATCCTGACAGTGTCAAGTTGAGTGGAAAAACAGAACAAGAAAAAGAAGAAAAGAAAAAGAAATTTTACCGCTTTGAAAGAGAATACGGAGAATTTAGTCGGTTTTTCTCTTTGCCTGCTACCATTGACCCGAGTAAGGTATCAGCTAAAATTAAAAACGGGGTCTTAACTATTAACCTAGAAAAAACAAAGCAGGACAAAAAAAGAATTAAAATAGAAACAGAATAATTATTCTTTTCCCCCTCTTGATGGGGGGTTTTTGTTTATAATAAACCCCGTTTGACTCCGAGTTAAACGGGGTTTATTGCCAACGGTTTTAAGAAAACCAGAAAGAAAGGGCTTTATTTTTTTCTCAAAAAAGATATAATGAGCTAATGAAAATTAAAGAAATAAAAGATAAAAAAGAATGGGAAAATTTCTTAAATGAAGTTGAAGAAAAAACCTTTCTTCATTCTTGGAACTGGGGAGAATTTCAAAAAAAAGAGGAGGAAAAAATATGGCGAATTGGTTTTTATGACCCCGAATTAATCGGGGTAGCTTTAATCGTAAAAATAAGAGCTAGAAGAGGAACCTTTTTATTCGTTCCTCACGGACCGGTTGTTTCGAAAAAGAAAAAAGAAGTTTTTGAAAAACTAAAAGAATATTTAAAAAATTTAAAAGAAGCCTCTTTTGCCAGAATTGCTTTTGTTTGGGAAAAAGGAACTTTTAAACCTAATTTGAAAAATTCACCAATTCATATCCACCCAGAAAAAACCTGGGAACTAGACCTTAAAAAAGAAGATCTTTTAATGCCAATGAGGAAAACTACCAGATATTTGATTAGAAAAGGCAGAAAAAATCCCGATATTGAAATTGGAAAAAGCGACGATTTAAAACTATTTCACGATTTACTTGAAAAAACGGCTAAAAGGCATAATTTTACCCCCTTTTCTTTTGAATATTTGAAAAACCAATATGATTCTTTTAAAAAAGATGATCAAATAGCCTTATTCTTAGGAAGGTATAAGGGGGAGGTTCTTTCTGCCGCCATTGTTGTTTTTTGGCAAGGAACCGCCTTTTACCACCACGGAGCCTCTTTAAATCATAAGCAACCCATTTCTTATCTATTGCAATGGGAAATTATTCAAGAAGCGAAAAAAAGAGGCTGCAAAAAGTATAATTTTTGGGGGATAGCCCCTGATATTGAAAAAAAAGAAGATTTAAAAAAATCTTCTCATCCTTGGGCCGGCATAACTCTTTTTAAAATGGGCTTTGGTGGTTATAGCAAAGAATATATTAAAACGGCCGATCTTGTTTTTTCTCCAAAATATTATTTAACCTATTATTTTGAAAAACTAAGAAAAATAAAAAGAAGAGTGTGAGGTATAAAGCTAAAAAAAAGTTTCCTTTTTTTTCTATCTTGTTAATAATTTTCTTTTCTTTATTAATCTACTTTTTCTTTTTCTCTAATGCTTTTCAAGTAAAAACAATAAGGGTTGACCCTTCTTATTCAGAATTAATTGAAAAAAATATTATCAGAGACTTTGGTTTTTTTGAATTAAATAATATTTTTTTAATTAATAAGAAAAATATAGGAAAAGAACTGAATAATATAGTAAAAATAAATTCTTTTTCCATTAAAAGAAACTTTTTAAATACCCTGGAAGTAGAAATAAAAGAAAGAGAAGAAGTTTTGGTCTGTTGTTTTGAAAATAATTGTTTTAAAATAGATAAAGAAGGAATTGCTTTTGAAAAAACCATAAAAAATGATTACCTTAGCTGCCCTTACTTAGAATTAAAAGACAAAATAACTGAAAAAGAAAACATTGAGAGTATTCTAATGGTGAAAAAAGAATTGGAAGGTTTTTTGGGAAAATTAATTTTAGAAAATAACTCTTTAACCCTAGAAACTAACGAAGGTTGGCATATTTATTTTACCTTCAAAAACAATATTTCTTCCCAATTATTAAGATTAAATATCTTATTAGAAGAAATAATTAAAGAAACAAAAAACCTAGATTATATTGATCTAAAATACGGAGAAAAGGTCTATTTCCGCTAATTATCAGTCGAAGGTCTTGACTGCTAATTTCAATCTGCTATAATCCAAGTATGGAAAAGAGCATTGAAAGAGAAAAAGATATTTTAAACTTGGTTATCCAAGAATATATCAAAAAAGCTAAACCTATAAGTTCTGAACTTTTGAAAAAAAACTATAAACTGGATGTTTGTTCAGCTACTATCAGAAACGACTTACATCGTTTATCGGAAAAAGGATACTTAATCCAGGATTACAGTTCTGCCGGAAGGGTACCGACTAAGAAAGCTTATCGATTATTTGTTCAAGAAATATTAGAAGACCTAGAGATGAAAGAAAATTATTTGGAATTTGTTGAAGAGATAGAAAGATCGGCCGAAGATGACTTTGATTTTTTCTCTTCAATAACCCGGGGATTAGCAAATTATTCTTGCTCTTTTGCTTTTTCCTACTTTCAAGACCATCTATACAAAGAAGGTTGGAAAGAAATTATTGAAAATCCAGAATTTTCTCAAACCGAAACTTTAAAAGAATTTTTAAATATCTTAGAAGAAATTGAAAAAAATATTGATGAATTAACAGAAGGATCCACTGAGATAAAAGTATATATTGGAAAAGAAAAAGATATTAATTTGAAAAATTTTAGCTTAATAATTGGCAATACTGTTTTTTCTGATAACAAAAGAGGTATCCTAGCTTTAATGGGGCCGGAAAGAATGGATTATAGTAGAAATATTAAAATAATTAATTCTTTAATAAAATCATTGGAAAAAAAATAATATGGAAGAAAAATTAAAAAAATGTGAGCAGGAAAAAAAAGAATATTTGGCCGGCTGGAAAAGAGCAAAAGCTGATTTAATAAATTACAAAAAAGAAGAACAAGAAAGAATGGGCGAGTTAACTAAATACATAGAGCAAGAGTTTATCGCCGAGATTATTCTAGTTCTAGATAATATCGAATTAGCAGAGAATAAAACACCGGATAAAAATGAGTGGAGCGAAGGTTTTTCGAATATTAAAAAACAGATATTAGCTTTGTTAAAGAAAAAAGGAGTTCAACAAATTGAAGTTAAAAAAGGTCAAGAGTTTGATCCTAATTTTCAAGAAGCGATAGAAATGGTAGAAGGAGACGGTAAGTCGGGCACCATTTCTGAAGTAGTAAAAAAGGGCTACCTTCTTGGAGATAAGGTGATCAAACTCTTGACCTTTTTTAACTTCAATTTGTTGAACTCCTTTTTTCTTTAAC